>JAADIL010000055.1 GCA_013151355.1 Gammaproteobacteria bacterium | reverse complement strand
ATACGCGAGGCACGTTCCAGCAAACGGGAATGCAAATAGAACACGTCACCCGGATAGGCTTCACGACCCGGCGGACGACGCAACAACAGGGAAACCTGACGATAGGCCCATGCCTGTTTGGTTAAATCATCATAAACGATCAGCGCGTCTTCACCGCGATCACGATAATATTCGCCCATGGTACAACCGGCGTAAGGCGCGATGTACTGCATGGCAGCAGGATCAGCAGCCGTCGCAGCAACAATGATGGTGTGTGCCAGCGCACCGTGCTCTTCCAGTTTGCGCACTACAGCGGCAATAGAGGAGGCCTTCTGACCAATAGCTACATAGACGCATTTAACGCCTGTGCCTTTCTGGTTAATGATGGCATCAATGGCAACGGCTGTTTTGCCGGTCTGACGATCGCCAATGATCAGCTCACGCTGGCCACGACCCACAGGCACCATGGCATCAATGGCCTTCAGACCCGTTTGCACAGGTTGATCTACGGATTTACGTTCAATAACACCCGGTGCCACTTTTTCGATAGGCTCATAACTGGCAGCATCAATCGGACCTTTGCCATCAATGGGCGTACCCAGTGAGTCAACCACCCGGCCCAACAGACCCGGACCCACGGGCACTTCCAGAATGCGACCGGTACATTTGACCTTGTCACCTTCGGTGATGTGCTCGTAAGCACCCAGTACCACAGCACCTACGGAGTCCTGCTCCAGGTTCAACGCCATGCCAAAGGTGTTGCCGGGAAATTCAATCATTTCACCCAGCATCACGTCGGACAGACCGTGAACACGCACGATACCATCAGTGATACTTACTACGGTACCTTCATTGCGCGCCTCGGACATCAAAATTTTCGATTCGTTTTTTAATCAGCTCGCTGATTTCAGACGGATTTAATTGCATTTTCTTTTTTCCTCTATTGGCGATTCGTGGCTGCTCATAAACGGTAAGAGAACAGCCAGCGTTAACCCGCCAGCTCCACGGAAAGCTTGTTTAGTTGACCGCTCACTGAACCATCAATCACCATATCGCCCGCCTTGATAATGGCGCCCCCCATAAGGGATTCGTCCACAGTACACTTGAGGGACACTTCGCGCCCCAGTCGTGCCTTGAGTTTTGCGGCGATCATTGATTGCTGTTTCGCACTGACTTTTCGTGCGCAAACCATTTCTGCCTCGACCGTTTTTTCTGCCTCGGCTTTCAGGGCTTCAAATTGCGCGGTGATTTCAGCGACTACGTCCAGACGACGGTTCTCTGCCAGCAGTTTGACCAGGTTGTGGCCGGAATCGGTCATCACATTACCCGCAATATCAATGATCAACTGCGCCAGTTGCGCTTTGTTAACACTGGTATTGCCAATAATGCTCTGCATATCTGCATCCGTCGCAATGAGCGCGATGGTTTGCAGTATGGCTGACCATTCCTTCAGTTGGCCTTTGGCATCAGCCAGTTGAAAAATCGCTTCGGCATAAGGTCGGGCAATGGTGGATTTCTCAGCCATGGCCTAAATCTCTGCTGCCAGATCGTTCAACAGGGCATCGTGCGACTTGCTGTCAATTTCACGTTTCAGCACCTTCTCGGCACCCGCTACCGCAAGCGCGGCCACCTGGGAGCGAAGGACTTCTTTGGCCTGATTCACTTCACGTTCAATTTCTGCATTGGCCGCCGCAACAATACGCTCACCTTCGGTGCGTGCTGTTTCTTTGGCTTCTTCAACGATTTCGGAAGCGCGTTTCTGACCCTGTGCCACAACTTCACTCGCCTGATCCTTGGCTTCCTTGAGAAGCTCAAGTGCCTTCTTTTTGGCAAGCTCTTCTTCGTGCTTGCCTTTTTCAGCGGCAGCCAGACCATCGGCGATACGCTTTTGGCGTGCCTCCATGAGCCCGGACAAGGGGCCCCACATCACCTTGTTGACAAACCAGATCAACAAGACAAACGCGATCATTTGCGCAAAAAGGGTTACTGTAATATTCACTGTTTCATTCCTCCCGGTTTATCTCTGCCCAACACATGCAGCAGGTCATCACCAAGTTAGTAGCCTTACTTTAATCAAAAAATATTAAAGTGCGCCGATAGCGGCAGCCAGGGCACCAACGAAGGGGTTAGCAAACAGGAACCACATGGCGAAGGCCAGGATGATGAACGGGAAAGATTCCATCAGACCGGCGAAGATAAACATGTTGGTCATCAATACAGGGCGCATTTCAGGCTGACGTGCAATACCTTCCAGCGTCTTGGCACAGATCAGGCCCCAACCGATAGCGGAACCCAGACCGGCAGCGGCCACGGCCAGAATCACACCTACACCAACTGCTGTGTAGGAGTAAATCATCGCGATCATATCAGGTGTCATTGTTACTCTCCTTAACTTAAAAAAATAAAATTAATAAAACCAATTACAAACTAAAACCAAAACTTGTACTTGCCAGCCTGCTAGTGATCAGTGGTATGCGCCATACCCAGATACACAATCGTCAACACCATGAAGATAAAAGCTTGCAGGGTGATAACCAGAATGTGGAACAGTAACCAGGCCAAATCCAGCACGACTTGCAGCGGGAACCAGATCAACATGCCTGCGCCCAGTGTTGCGGCACCGGCCAGCAATGCGATCAACAGGAAGACCAGCTCACCAGCAAACATGTTGCCGAACAAACGCAGGCCGAGACTCAGAGGCTTGGCCAGTTCTTCAATGGCCGTCATCACGATATTGGCAGGAATGGCAAACTTGCCGAAAGGGTGGAACAGGAACATCTTCAGATATCCTCCCAGGCCTTTCACTTTTAAATTGAAGTACAGCGACAATATAAACACCACCAGTGCCATAGCCATGGGCACGCTCAAGTCTGTGGTGGGCACTACTTTGAGGTAGCCAATACCAAACCAGCTCGCGATCAGCGGCAACAAGTCCACAGGGATCAAGTCCATGAAGTTCATTAGCCATACCCAGACAAAAATGGTCAACGCCATGGGTGCGATCAAAGGGTGATGGCCAGGAAAGGAATCCTTTACCTGGGTTTGCACAAATTCAAGAATGGATTCGACGAAGTTCTGAAAACCGCCCGGTACACCCTCGGTCGCGTTTTTGGCTACCCGCGCACCAACGGTTACAAACAAAATACCGAGCAGTATCGAAATAACAATGGAGTCGATGTTCCAGGTCATAAACCCTTCACCGACATGCAGGTTTGTTAAATGATGCTGGATATACTCAACGGTACCGCCACCCTCAGAACCTTCTGCTGCTTGACTCAAGACTCTATCCCCTTAACGTTTTCAATCCGGGCTACCCGCCGCTTTCCGGTCGCGCACACCCATCAAATAACTGGCTTGTGCCAGGGCGAAGCCGATAAAAACAGCCATCGCGTCGAGCTTCAATAATCCCAGCCCGATACCCAGCAACACAATCACTGCCGCAAATCGCACCACGGCACCGATGTATAAAATCATCATGCTTTGTTTGGGATCACTCAGCGCAATCGCATTCGCGCGCTTGAAGCCCCCGATTGATACCAGGGCGAGTACCACGCTGGACAGGCCTCCGTAACCGGCCGACAACGCCTTCCACAAACTTTCTTCAGCACTCACGCCAAAGAACACAGTCGCGACGAGCAATGTCATCGACAACTGGGCTATAACAACCCGTTGAGCTTTTCCCCTGAATCCCTTGTCGATACTGCTTGCTGCCGAACTATTCGCCGACTTTTTCACAGCACCGTCTGTTTCGGAAGTACTCACTGCATTCCCGGATCATTCAATAATCGATACACTTTCAGAAGCCCGCCCACCAAGCCCATACCACCAAATGCCAACATGAAAACTGGCGGAGTCCCCAACCAGCCGTCAACCCAGTAGCCCAGTAAAAAACCGGCTACAACCATCGAGCTGAGCATGGTGCCAACACTGATTAATAGCAGTCCGGGGCCTTTTGTTTTACTTTTGGCCATCGACAACCCTGCAAGACCGGAGCACACCCGTACGACTTTAAAAGCACTCCAAAATTGGGCCCGAAGTATAACCAGCCACCCTGCTCGCGGCAAGCCACTACACGGAGATATTTAGCCTCCTGATGTATTTAATCCGGGATTTTACTCACACGCACCGAAGTTATGGGGGGCTTATTCTCCAGCCTTCACGCTAATACGGGTTAACAAATATCGCCTGCACCACCTGCGATTCATCGTGATTTACACCTTCGCTAACCCTGCTGCTATAGTGCCAATACCGTCAGACTCCACAACAAGTTAATACAAAAAAACAACTATCTGCCAGGCTCTTGATGACCGTACCCGATCCTAAAATGCGTTTTCGTCTTGCCGCCCCGTCAGCGCACATCATCACACACATTAATTCCGTACTCTGGATTAGTCTCGCTCTGGGCAGTCTGCATGCCCTTATTACCCTCTACCAGGGCACCCTGGCCCTGGCTTACCCATTTGCCACCACGCGCATTGAATCATTCATTCTGAACGGGGCTACCCGCTTTGCCCAGGGAGAACCCATTTACCTGGGGCTTGCGAACAGCCAGTATATTCTCCACGTTTACAACCCTCTGAGTTATTTGCCCGTCGGGATAGCGGGAAGACTCTTTAATCTCAACATGGAGAACATGCTTTTAACCGGGCGGCTGTTGTCATATTTCAGCACTCTCTTGCTTGCCAGTGTTCTGGCCATCTGGGTACGGCATAAATCAGGAGGTTGGCGATACGGACTTTTTGTCGGGCTTGGCATTTTCTTTTTCCAACAGTTTGCGGCCACGGATTTTTTTCGGTTCCGTCCCGAACCCGTTGCGCTGCTATTGACCTTCCTCGGCGTGCTGGTCTATCAGTCCGATATCCGCAATAAAATCATCATCACCAGCTTGCTGTTATTCAGCGCATTTTTATTCAAACAACCTTTTATTGCAGCACCGGTAGCCGTACTCATCCATTTGCTTATCGAAAAAAACCACAAGTCAGCCGCTCTGTTCTGCGCCTCCATGAGCGGACTTCTTGCGCTTTATTTTGGCATTGCCTATATCGCAACCGACGGCCTGTTTTTTCAAAATACTTTTGTTGCAATGGCGAGCAATCAAATTTCTGTCATCAAAAACTTCAAAATATACATGCCAATTTATTTTGAGCGCTCGTATGCACTGATACTCGCACTCCCTGTTGCAATCCTGGCGTTGCTGCACCTGTGGCCAAAATATCGCTTTTTACTCATTTACCTTTTTATTTCTGCAACCTGGACTTTTATCACCGCTGGCAAAAACGGTGCTGGCGATAATTATTTTTCTGAACTGAGCATACTTTTATTGCTGTGCATCGCGCTCACACTGGCAGAATACAAAACAAAACAACCACTTATCGTGAGCGCCCTGTTGATTTTATTGTCATCACAAGTCATCACAGACCAGGTTCGCGAAGGCATTTTCACACCGACAGTAAAAATTCGTTTCGAGAATGGCGGTGCCAGCATCGCGCCTTATGTCAAACGATACTGTGGTTCAGTAGAGAACACTCTCATTCTGCATGAAAAACTGGCCGTACACTGCGGTAATCCCGCAGGCCTGGACTGGTATCTGATGGATCTGCTCGCCAGCAAGGGACAAATTGATTTATCACCTTTATTTTCAAAAATCACACAAGGGGAATTTCAGCGGGTCATTTTTGATCAGCAGCCGCGCAGCCAGGTGGCCGTAAAAATTTTTGGTCTTGTCAAAAACGGGCCCTATCAACGCGCCTGGTCGGACAAGGTTATTTCTGAATGGGTTTTAACGCCGCCCCGGGGTGGGCAACCATAAGGAATGGAACACAATAACCTGTGCATATGGCGCCCGGATTTAGTTACTGAATACGTGCAAGTATGCCGTCCAGTTCATCAAGGCTGTTGTAATGAATCACCAGCTTGCCATTGCCTTTGGCGGCATGTTGAAACAACACTTTGGCGGCCAGTTTTTGTGCCAGTTCGTCTTGCAGGCGCTTAATATCAGGGTCTGTTGACTTGCTTTCTTTTTTTGTTTTGACGGGAGCATTACCCAGGCGACGCACCAACTGTTCGGTTTCCCGCACGGAGTAACCTTTGGCCGCCACATCCCGCGCAGCCTCACTTTGCGCCTGACCCTCCAGTGCCAGCAGAGCACGGGCATGGCCCATTTCCAGATCACCATGCTCCAGCATCTTGCGCACATCATCGTTGAGGCTGAGTAAACGTAACAGGTTGCTCACCGCAGCACGGGAACGCCCCACAGCCCCGGCGGCCTGTTGATGGGTCATGTCAAATTCGTCAATCAGACGTTGCAGGGCGACGGCCTCTTCGATGGGGTTGAGATCTTCGCGCTGAATATTCTCGATAAGCGCCATGGCAATGGCGGCTTCATCGGGCACATCACGCACCACGGCGGGAATTTCGTGCAGACCGGCAATTTGCGCCGCTCGCCAGCGACGCTCTCCGGCAATGATTTCGTAACGCCCATCGTTGATGGGGCGTATCACGATGGGCTGCACCACACCCTGGGCCCTGATCGAACTGGCCAACTCTTCGAGACTCTCAGCGTGCATATCCGTCCGTGGCTGGTACTTGCCCGGCTGCAACAAATCCACCGGTACTTCACGCAGGTCTGTACCCTGGGGCTCCTCAACAGCTTTTGCCATGGAACCACCCAACAACGCATCCAGTCCGCGTCCCAATCCCCGTTTTTTTACCGCCATGTGTTCTTGCAACCTCTCATTCAATTTCTTTTCAGACAGTTCAAACGCTGGCCACCAGCACCTGGCTGTCCAATATCTTGTCACGGCGCAACACCTCACCCGCCAAAGCCAGATAAGCCTTGGCACCGCGTGAGCTTTTGTCATATACCAGCGCTGGCAGACCATAGCTGGGCGCTTCCGCCAAACGAATATTGCGCGGGATCACAGTGCGGAACAACTGGTCACCAAAGTGTTTGTTGAGCTGTTCGGTCACATCACCGGAAAGACGGTTACGCGGATCGTACATGGTGCGCAACAGCCCATCAATTTTCAGGAAGGGATTCAGTGAGCCTTTGACTTCTTCGATCGTATTCACCAGCGCGGTCAATCCTTCCAGCGCATAATATTCGCATTGCATCGGAATCATCACTGACTGTGAGGCCACCAGCGCATTCAGTGTGAGCATGTTCAGCGAGGGCGGGCAATCGATAAGGATATAATCGTAATTGCCAACGACATCAAAGAGCGCATCACGCAGACGCCGTTCACGTTGTGGCTGTTGCAGCAATTCTACTTCGGCAGCAGTGAGATCGGCATTGGAAGCCAGCATGTCGTAGCCAGCTTCGCCGGTGGTCACCACCGCTTCAGCCACCGTCGCCTGCTTCATCAGCACATGATAACTGGACAGCTCCACAGCATGTTTATCGACACCGCTGCCCATGGTGGCATTGCCCTGCGGATCAATATCCACCAGCAACACCTTGCGATGCGTCGCCACCAGCGACGCTGCCAGATTAACGCTGGTAGTGGTTTTACCCACTCCGCCTTTTTGATTGGTTACTGCCATGATCTTGCCCATGTTTCTGTCCCGCCTTTGCGATCCCGCCTGAATTCAGTCAGTCTGACCCCGCCATTCCGACACAGGCCGGAATAACGGTACTATTAACCTGAATTAATCAGTTGAGCCTACTGCGAGCGTCGTAAGGTGCTTTCGCTACGACTCAACTGATTAATTCAGGTTTAAACATCACCCTGACTCACAAAATCATGTCAGGCTTTGCCCGGTGTCAGAAGCCTGTTTTATCCAGTACACCGCAGACACACCAGATGCCTGTCTTCGTCCAGCCCCGGCACCTGCAATGGATGCACCTGTTCAACCACAAAACCTGCCTGCAAATCGGTCAGTTCCGCTGCGGGGTCAGTGCCTTTCATTGCCAGCATTATGCCACCCGGTGCACAGTGTTGACCCGCGCCAGCCAACATATCTGTCACCGAAGCAAAAGCCCGTGACAACACAACATCAAAGCCCCTGGACAGTCGGCCATCGTGTCCAGGCTGAAAGGCCTCGGTACGGGCGTGCACCACCTGCACATTACCCAACGCCAACTCTGCCACCGCCTGCCGCATAAAACGGGTCTTTTTACTGTTGCTGTCCAGCAATACGAACCTGCGTTCGGGATGCGATTTTGCGCTTAGCAGGGCCAAAGGAATACCCGGCAAACCGGCACCTGTCCCTACATCCAGGACCCATCGGGTTTCTGGCTCCCTGTTTGGCTCTTCATCCAGGAAGGGCAATACCGAAAGGCTGTCCAGCAAATGCCGGGTCACCATCTGCGCAGGATCACGCACTGCTGTCAAATTATAAACACGGTTCCATTTGTGCAGCAGACGTACATAATCCAGAAGCCGGGCCTGAACATCAAGTGGACAATTCAGATTTAATGTCTTTATTCCGGCAGAAAGTAATTCAGCGGGTTGCATCGCTTGCAATGACACCAGCCTCTCCGGCAATTATGGCCTGGTGGCCACGCCGGTGAATTTGTCCAGCGCACCAGTCATTTTCGCGACGATTTCCGCCCGATCAGTAATGCCATGACGATTCGCAATGTAGACCGGATCATTGTACGTCAACCACACCTGACCCTTTTCATCCTCCCAGGCCAATGCCTTCAACGGCAGATCAATACCGGCCGTCTGCGCGCTGGTGAACATGTGTGAGCCCAGCTTCGGGTTGCCAAACAATAATAATTCGGTGGGCCGTAACGCAATACCCACCTTTTTTGCCCCGGCATCATGACTCCAGCGCGTAACGATGGTAATACCTTTCTCTTTTAATATGGTTTCCAGACGGTCCAGTGTTTCTTTCACGCCGTACGCACTTTTTTTGCTGATCATGCCGTGATTGCTGCCAACATGCTGATTGTTGTCACCCGCCTGAGCCAGGCTTGCAGCCACAAACGCAACGCCAACCATGGCAAGTATTACGATGCGTATTTTCATGAATCTTCCCCTGAGAAATTCAGCATTGTGTTTTCCGGCATTCATTTTTTGATGTCAATTTTTGTTTTGGTCATGTCTCAGGTCACGCCTGTCGGGCGCGCTGAGCCATATCGCGTTTTTTCAGGTGCACCAACAGCAAAGAAACCGCTGCGGGCGTCACCCCGGAAATACGCGACGCCTGGCCCAACGTCGCAGGCCGTTGCGAGACCAGCTTCTGGCTCACCTCATTGGAAAGACCGCTTACCTGACTATAATCCAGGTCGTCCGGCAAGGGCATTCCTTCCTGACGCTGGTGGCGGGCAATTTCGTCTTTTTGACGTGCGATGTAACCGGAATATTTAACCTGGATCTCCACCTGCTCCGCCACCACCGGGTTGGCCACGGCCTGTCCTGCACCTTGCAGCGACATCAACCCCGCATAGTCAACATCGGGACGGCGCAGCAACTCGTCCAGATACGCCTCTTTGTTTAACGACTGGCCCAGCACCTGTTCAGCGGCGGCAGCATCCACAACCTTCGGTCTCAACAACGTCTCACGCAGGCGCTGGCTTTCACGCTCAACAGCTTCACGCTTTTTCTCGAAGGCTGCCCAGCGCACATCATTGACCAACCCCAGTTCACGACCAATAGCGGTGAGCCGCAAATCAGCATTGTCCTCACGCAGCAGCAAACGATACTCGGCACGCGAGGTAAACATACGATAGGGTTCTTGCGTGCCACTGGTGACAAGGTCATCCACCAGCACGCCGAGATAGGCCTGATCACGACGCGGGCTCCAGCTATCTTCTTCGCGCGATTGTCGCGCCGCATTAATACCTGCCAGCAATCCCTGCGCCGCCGCCTCTTCGTAACCGGTGGTGCCGTTGATCTGCCCGGCGAAAAACAGCCCCGACAAATGCCGGGTTTCCAGCGAAGGTTTGAGATCGCGCGGGTCGAAAAAATCGTATTCGATCGCGTAACCCGGCCGGGTAATGTGGGCGTTTTCAAACCCCTTCATGGAGCGCACCAGCGCGTGCTGCACATCAAAAGGCAGGCTGGTGGAAATACCGTTGGGATAGACCTCACGAGTCGTCAAACCCTCAGGCTCAACAAAAATCTGGTGCGAATCCTTGTCCGCAAAACGCACGATCTTGTCCTCGATGGATGGACAATAACGCGGCCCCACACCTTCAATCTCGCCGCTGTACATGGG
>JAADIL010000238.1 GCA_013151355.1 Gammaproteobacteria bacterium | reverse complement strand
TGGGAATGAGCCTGGTGTTGTTGACCGCTTGCGCGGGTGAGCCGAAGGTGGTGGTGGATGCCACCGAAGTACGGCAACAATTTGAAGGTAAAACCGTCACTCAGGCGCTGAAAGAAACGGAGGCCAGTATGACCCGTGCCGAGCGGGACGAGCTGGCTTTTTATTCCCCCGGTTTTTTTGCTATAGCGCAAAAGGCGCTGGATGAAGCACGCTTTCTGGCATTGGCTCCCAAAGAGGCTGTCGTCGGGGGATTACCGGATGCTGACACTTTCAGCAAATTGTTGTTGGCCGATAAAAGCCTGGCGAAGGCTGTAGACACCAAACCGGAGGTGCAACAACGGCTGGGCGATATTTTGACAGTGCGTGATTCGCTCATCAGCAAAGGTATTGATCAGTCTGCGGAAGATGAATACAACGATGTACTGAATGAATTAGTGAACCTGTTTCGGCGTATTGAACGCGGTAATCTGGAAGGCTTTGAACGGGCCAGGGACATCACTCTGCACCAGTTTCAGCGACTGGAATCACAGTCGGTCAAGGCGGCGCAGCTGGAGCGGGTCATTGTTGTGCTGGAACAGGCTGAAACCATGGGGGCTCGCGGTGCGGTACCCAAAAGTTACGAAAAGACCCGGCAGGCGCTGAAAAATGCCCAGACGGTCATCGAACGTGACCCCAACGATCAGGTGGCCATTAAGGATGCGGTGGAACGCTTTGCGTTTGAGGCTAATCATCTGGTGCAGATTACGCAAGCCGTGAAAGAATTGCAGGCACTCAATGATGCGGCGATGGAAAATATCCTGCTTGCCGCCGAATCACGTTTGTTGGCCATTGCCGATGCTCTGGGCCAGCCCGACCCCCGGCAAAAAAATCTGCGAGAGCAAACAGAGATGCTGGCCAATGCCGCCTCCAGACTGGTCGCCACCAAAACGAAAGGGGGCATGACATTGCGCACCCGGCCCGTCAAAAAAAATGAACTTGAGGACGCGCATTTGCGCAACGCACAACTGCAAGCGCAGTTGCAGGATATGCGGGCGCAGAATGCTCAGCTTAAAAGAGATGAAAAACCATTGCTGAAACGCATTGAAGCATTAGAGAGGGTGGTGCTCAGGTTGAATGATGAAAAGGTGGTGTTGGAGGAGAAATTGGCCAGGGTGACAGCGCCACCCGCTGACGGGGTGGAGATTACACCGGTTAGTCGGCCGTGAGGATTGAAGAAGCTGAATGTGAGTGGTGATGGAAAAATACCGATGGAGAACATACAGGTTTATCTGTTATCTTCGGGCACCTGAATAACACGACCAGCAGCGTCGAACTGTAGCGAAACACACCGAACTCTTATGGAATCCAGCCAGCCAGCCAGCGCAGATTTGCAATTGACACCAACCAGTTTTTCAGTCGAGGGAATGACCTGCGGAGCTTGTGCAGTCCGTCTGGAAAAGGCGCTGGGGCAGGCATCCGGGATCGGTAGTGCTATCGTCAATTTTGCACTGGAACGCGCTGATATTGCCTTTAATGCAGATCAGACCAATGTTGTTGGTGTCGCTAACGTGATCCGCAACGCCGGGTTTGACGTTGCCCGCGAGACATTTTCTTTTCCGGTCGAAGGGATGACGTGCAGCGCCTGTGCAGGCCGTATTGAAAAAGCGCTAATGGCTGTTCCCGGTGTTTCAGCGGCGAATATTAACCTCGCTCTGGAACGCGCAGATGTGACGGGAATTTCTGGTGTCGTACAGCTGAATATGCTGGCGGATGCTGTTGATTGTGCCGGTTTTACGGCGGTTATTACCTCTGCATCAGAAGAGCAGGCTCGTGTTGAGGAAGCACATCGTGCCAGGGCAACGGCAGCGTTACGCCGCGAAAAGTACACCCTGATTGCATCGGTTTTGCTGGCTCTGCCGCTGGCCTCACAGATGGCCGCCATGGCAGGTGTTGGCAGCTTTCATCTCGCACCCTGGGTCGAATGGTTGCTTGCCACACCCGTACAATTCATCATCGGTGCCCGCTTCTACAAGGGTGCCTGGAAATCATTGCGAGCCGGTGCCGGCAACATGGATGTGCTGGTGGTGTTGGGCACCTCTGCCGCTTATTTCTATAGTGTTTATCTGTTTCTGACCCTCCAAAATGCCCATGGACAACTGTACTTTGAAGCGTCTGCGGTACTGATCACACTGATCCTGGCCGGAAAGTTCATGGAAACCAAAGCCAAACGCGGTACCACAGCGGCGATCAGACAGTTAATGGATCTCCGGCCCCAGGTAGCCCGGATACGTCACAGCGATGGTTCAGAACGGGAACTGCCCATTGTCGAGGTCAAAGCCACTGATATTGTCATCGTCAAGCCTGGCGAGAATATCCCGGTTGATGGCGAAGTACTCGCGGGCCGTAGTGATATCGACGAGGCGTTGATTACCGGAGAAAGCCTGCCGGTAGAGAAAACCCGGGGCGACAGGGTAACCGGTGGATCGATTAATGGCACCGGCCTGCTGGAAATCAGGGCGACCAGAGTGGGTGAAGATTCCACATTGTCGAAAATTATTCGCCTGGTTGAGAATGCCCAGGCGGGCAAAGCCCCTGTGCAACGTCTGGTAGACCGGATCAGTGAAATATTTGTACCGATTGTCATTGTGATTGCGACGGTGACTTTTGGCATTCAGTATGGCGTCGTCGCAAACGGTACGTTTGAAACAGCACTGATCGCCGCCGTATCTGTACTGGTTATTGCCTGCCCCTGTGCTTTGGGACTGGCAACGCCGACGGCCATTATGACCGGCACCGGTGCGGCCGCCCGCTCCGGAATACTGATCAAGGACGTTGCATCCCTGGAAAGTGCCCATCGATTGAATGCCATCATATTTGATAAAACAGGCACTCTGACCGAGGGTAAACCAACCATCATTTCTGTTCATGCCGTTCGTGGCAACGAAGACGAATTGCTGGCTGTTGCCGGATCTATCCAGCAGGGCAGCGAACATCCTTTGGCGAGGGCTATTCTTGATCAGGCAGCGGAGCGAAAACTGGTGCTCTCTCCGGTCGAGAATTTCCAGAGTCACACGGGCACCGGTGTATCCGGGAGCCTGTCCGGAAAGGACATTTTTATTGGTAATGAAGAACTGCTGACCAACAATAATATTGATTTATCGGCCGTTGGTGAACTCGCACAGCAATGGCAGGATGCAGCAAAAACGGTCATCTGGATCGCTGATCGACAGGGTGTCATGGGCATTGTCTCCATTGCTGACCCGTTGCGGAGCGATGCCAAACCCGCCATTCAGGCGCTGAAAAATATGGGAATAAAAACCCTGATGCTGTCCGGTGATGCGCCGAAGGTTACCCAGGTGATTGGTGGACAGGCGAAAGTCGATGATGCGCGAGGTGGTGTCAAACCGGATGGCAAATCATCGGTGGTCAACGAATTGAAAGAAGCAGGTTATGTGGTCGGTATGATCGGTGATGGCATTAATGACGCACCAGCACTGGCGGCGGCTGATGTGGGCATTGCCATGGGCACAGGTACGGATATCGCCATGGAAACCGCCGGTATTACCTTGATGCGACCTGATCCGCGCCTGGTGGCGGCATCGATTTCTGTCAGCCGCGCAACGTTCAGCAAGATCAAGCAGAATCTTTTCTGGGCATTCGTTTACAACATTATCGGCATCCCCCTTGCAGCAATGGGCATGTTGACCCCGACAATTGCCGGTGCCGCGATGGCGCTGAGCAGTATCAGTGTTGTCGGCAATTCTTTACTGCTGCGACGCTGGAAACCTGATTTTACAAAAACTGACTAACGGAGCAAAAAATGGAACGTGTAGAAATTCGTGTTGATGGAATGACTTGTGGCGGCTGCGTAAACAGTATTCAGAATGCGTTGACTAATCGCGATGGTGTTACATCAGCGGCAGCTGATCTCGACAGCTCACTGGTCGTGATCGAGTTTGATTCAGGCGTGATTCAACAGGATGCAATTGAGCAGGCAATCGTGGATGCCGGATTCAGCGTTGCTGCTTAGGAGGTGTTCTGGTGCCTGACGATTTTTCGGGCACAACACCAGGTGCTTCAGGCGACGCAGCATGGCATTTTTTCAGGCGCAAAAACCCGAAGGGCCGGGTCTTATTCATTGAGAGCCCCCTTCTGGTATCCCGGTTTTTTTAGACTTCACTCCATCTGCGTAGCAGGTTGACCCAGGAACGGTCAACCTGTTGGGCAGTGGGGTTTTCGGCATTTTGCTGGAGCAGGGTGTTACGCGCCAGGCCCAGTTCAAACAACAATTCACGCCTGGCGGCATCGCGTACCATGCTTTGAATCCAGGTCACTGCGACGAGGCGTTCGCCCCTTGTTACTTCTTCGACCTGGTGCAAATTGTTGGCAGGGTAAAGTACAGCATCACCGGCTGCATATTTCACCCGTTGTTCACCAAAGGGGGATTGAATGACCAGCTCGCCCCCGTCGTACTCCTCTGGCGAATTGAGAAATACCGTGACCGCCACGTCGGTACGAAATTTGTTCGGGCCGCTGCCCATGATGGGGTCGTCGATGTGGTTACCGTAATGCATGCCGGGGCTGTAGCGGGCAAACACCGGTTGGGCGACACGAAAAGGCAATGCCGCGCTGCGAAAATCGGCATTTTCGGCCAGACTACTCATGACCAGTTGGTCAAGATATTGGGCCTGTTGTGTGTCTTGTTGCATCTCCTGGTTGTTTTTGACCTGCGTGGCAACCATGCCCGCGCTGTGCTTGCCATCGACAAATTGCACCTTGTTGAGCATTTCACGAATGTTGTCCTGTTTAGCGGTATCGAGAATGTTTTTGATGTGTAACAGCATATGGGGGTATCTCGTTGATTAACAAGGTGTTATTTTTGTGTTCGGTGAAGGTTTCGTTTTACGTCTGGAATGTTGGCACGGCTGCCTGCATTGCCCGGGAGCTGCCGAGTATGCTGCGCTGTCCGGGGCGGGTCAAAGTGTGATTTTTGCAGGGAGGTGGAACTCTTGCCGTTGGCATAAAAAACGAATTGCAATACAGGCCTGTTAAGCTATTATAAGCATAATCTAATTTTCTGTAATACTAAAGTTGACAGCAGGGAGAAAGATACAATGCATGAAGATTATTATGCCGCCATTGATAAAATGGAAAAAGCCAATGTTTCCCGTGAATATATTGTTGGTTGGGCCAGCGGTTTTTTGCAAAACCCCAGGGTGGAAGAGCAGCGTGTGAATGATGCCTACGAAGCGGGTTACGCAGATGGAGAGGCTAAAAATGACAGCAATTTTTCTGCGTGGGAAGGTAAATAGCCTTCTGGTGTTTGCAAGCTAACTGTTTTCGTCAGCCAGGTTATACCAGCGACGTGCTTCGATCTCATTTTTTTCCACACCCTGGCCGTTCTCATACATCATGCCCAGGGTCATTTGTGCGCCGGGCAGGCCTTGTTCAGCGGCGCGGCAAAACCACTCCAGTGCAGTGGTTTCATTTTTTTCTACGCCCTCTCCATAGAGATACATCACACCCAGTCCGTGTTGCGCGTAAGCATGCCCCTGGTTTGCAGCAGCACGCATCCATTGGTTGCCCAACACATCATTTTTTACGCGCCCGAGGCCGTTTTGAAACATCATGCCCATGCGATACTGTGCTTCGGCGATGCCGTCATCTGCCAACGGTGAAAGCAGGCGCAAGGCGCTGGTAAAATCCTTGGCTTCGAACGCGGCGATGCCGCTATGTAAATCAAAATCGGTGTCATTCATATTTTTTGCACAGATTCAGTGAGTGTTTTCAATACAACAAAGACACTGTACAGGTAGATTAAGTGCATCGCTATTCCCATGAGGTAGCTAATGGGGTAGCTACCTGAAACACGACATCAGAATGACACCATACGCACGACGTTTGATGGGAGAAAGATATGGCTATTCGCCTTAAAACCCGATGGCACCGTTCAAAACGCTCCGGGCGAAACCGTGAAGGCTCACGACGCGCCAAGACACAGGAAAATCTGTGCAGCGTGGTGGCCATTAATATCTGGAAGTTGGCGAAGGAAGTTTTCACGCGCATGGAAAAGGAAAATTTTCGCTTTCGTGAAGACACCCAGGCCATCGATGTGATCGCCGAGTTTTGTATTTTTATGTTGCACATTACCGACAGAATGATTTATGGGCAATTGCCTGAAGAAGAGCGGGGACCGTTGATTAACGGTATTGCAAAAGAAATTGCGACGACGATTGAAGGTAATCAAATCGATCTGTTGGGCCCAGGTGATTACAGGGCGGTGTTTATTGACAAGCTTAATGAGCGGTTGAACAATTATGCCGAATGCGGTTTTGATGAAGACGGCCCGACCTGGGATTTTTTGCGTTACCTGGCAAAGAATGTCGCGGATATCATGTCACTCAGTGATGACAAATGGGTGCTGGAGCAGGTGATGGATGTTGAGGCGCCGGAACTGGTGCAATGTATTCAGTCGGTAGTACGTGATGTATTTGCTCTTAAAAACAGTTGAAGGGACGTGCACGTCCCCAGGGAACAAGACCGGCGCGCAAAAACTTTCCTGTTTGGCACCCGATTTTGTTTTCCGTGTCGTCCTCGACAATTGCTCATTCATGGGCTCGTATTTTCTATATCAGACCATCTGAACCAGAAATACGATAAACAAACCGACAACCACCAGAATCATCAGGTAATTTAACCAGTCTTTACTACTGCCCTTGGGGGCATTTTTTACCGCATGACGCATGCGCGGAAAGATGAAAATCAACATGGCACCCAGCAGTACGACGGAGCCTATTTGTATCCAGTCCATAATTGCCCCTCAGTGTAAAATATTCAGCAAAAAAAAAGCCCCGATCAGCCGGGGCTTTTTCAGTTCTGCAGAACGACGTTAATCGTTGCTGTTAAAGGCACCCAGAATATGCAGCAGTGCCTGGAACATGTTGATGATCGACAGAAACAGACTGGCTGTTGCCATGATGTAGTTGGTTTCGCCGCCGTTAACCATCGCCGAGGTTTGATACAGAATAAACCCGCTCATGATCATGATCACCGCAGCACTCACTGCCAGTGACATGACGGGGATGTTCAGGAAGATGTTCAGCAAGGATGCGCCGATCACCACAAACATGCCCACCATCAGGAAGCCAGCCAGGAAGCTGAAATCCTTGCGTGTGGTCAGTGCATAGGCGGACAGGCCCAGAAAGATAGCGCCCGTGCCGCCCAGCGCCGTCATCACAATGTTGGGATTAACTGACAGGTAATAATTCAGCACAGGGCCGAGACCCAGACCGAGCAAGCCGGTGATGCCGAAGATGACCGGGATGCCCACAGCGGAATTGGCTGTGCGAGGCAAAACAAACCACAACATCGCAATGGCGGCGATGGTTGCACCCAGCGCCATGCCTTGCGAGAGATTCATCATTACGCCTGCGGTGGCAGCACCTGCACTGAACAACAGCGTCATTGACAGCAGGGTATAGGTATTGCGAATGAGTTTGTTGGTGGCCAACGTCGATGAAGACGAATGGGTAGCAACAGAATAATTTGGGTTCATCGGGGGTAAACCTCCACGGTTTGTTGTTTGGTTCAAACTTAACTTGAACGGAATGAGTTTTTAGACCTGCCTGGAATTATAAGTTCCGTCTATGTATGGGTCAAACCTGTTTTTGCTGACTGGTAATGCCCACAGCGATTCAGTATCATTGCCCGCCTTGCCTGAGATGGGGGTCGAAAAGCCCGTTTCAAGGGGGTTAAAGCCTTTTCATTAGTAATGTTATTAATGCTGCCACAGGGTTGCGCGAGGGTATAGACAACGGAGAGCTGGCTGAGCTGGCTGAGTGGTCGAAAGCGGCGGTCTTGAAAACCGTTGACGGGAAACCGTCCGGGGGTTCGAATCCCTCGCTCTCCGCCATATTATCAATGACTTGTGCCTCCCTGTTCCTGGGTGGTGATCGACAAAACAGACTTTTGGGACATTTCGAACAACTTTTTCATGCAATTTGGCAGGTACCAGGCGCTGAATGGCGACTGTCGCAAAACGTGGCTTCCCTGCACAACAACCTTAAAGCCCCCCAAATCAATTGGTTGAACTCTCCTGTGTGGATGATATGCCATCGTCCAAAATAACCTGAAAAACATTTAGATTCCGCACCCTGGTCGCTCTCGCTACGATTCAGGTTGAATATTTATCGCCGTAACTTGATTTTTCGCAGTTTGTTTTTGGTACAGGTCAGGGAACGATCATTTTCAAATTGGCAGGCCAGTTTGTGATCGGTATCTTGCCAGCCCAGGGTGATGGGCACCTTGCTGCCGGATTCGGCGAACTCGGGATCAGTTATCGTGATTTTGGAGACGTTGTTGCGATAAGCGATTTTAAATGATCCATCGTTTTTAAAGTCGGACAAAAGAGCTTTGGTCGTGTAGTTGACGTCTGCCATGCCAATGTTGCGGGAGACATCTGCTGACAGGCATTCTACCTGGTCATTTTTGTCTTTGCATTGGGTAAGTGAAGAGGGGAGGTACTCGACGGATTTATTGCGCTTTTTCCAGCCGCCAGCCAGTACCTTGTCTTTGGTGGATTTGATTTTTGGCACAGCTTTCGGTTTTGGTTTTGGTTTGACCGTTTTTGCCACAGCTACGCGGCGTTCCTGCCTGGAAGCTTTTTGTGCTCTGGCGACTCGTTTGATGCCTTCGGAAGCGTTGTTGTAACCCCCCGCCAGTGCTCGTTTGTACCAGTTGAGGGCTTCGTTGTAATTTTTTGGCACGCCCTGACCCTTTTCATACAGGGTGCCGAGATAGTATTCGGCGCGCACATATTTTTTATTGGCTGATTTTTTAAACCAGTCGTGTGCTTTTTTGTAATTTTTGCTGACACCTTTTCCGTCCAGATAGGCCCGACCGACCTTGTAGGCCGCTTTTTTGTCATTTTGTTTTGCCGCTTCGTTGTACCATTTGAAGGCCTTCCTGGTATCTTTGACGGTGCCTTTGCCTTTTTCAAACATTTCGCCGACAGCATATTGTGATTTTGTATCACCTTGCTCTGCTTTGGGCAGGGCTTTATTGAATTTTTCTTCCCAGATGTAATCATCAATAGCAAAAGCTTGTGAGAGAAGGCTGGTAGCGATAACTAACAATATGATCCTGAAAAAGTTGTTCATGAAACATTCTCTTGGCAATAGCCGGTGCAGTATAGAGGTGTGTGCCTACCCCATGATGTCGGCGATGGGGAAGGGAACTTTAACAACGAAAGGCGCTTTCACTTATGTTACCGGATGTTAGCGAATTTATTTCAATGATAATTTAAAAAATAGCCAACAAATACGAAACGGGTTTACAAACTGATACAGGCTAACTGTCAAGAGGCTCAGTAATTACGTGGAAGATACAGTCTGTGCGCAAGCAATAGTCCAGCCATTCGCCTAAAAACTGATTAATTTGCCACTTTTCATTGCGCTGAAACATGTTGCGGTTTGGGTAGCTGTAACGTGAGTTGAGGCGATGTTTGTGTTGAAAGGCCAACACTTCAGTGACTCCGGCATCGTAGTAATTGCGAATTTTCATATGCAGGCCGGGTAACCAGGGTTGTTCGGCTGAGTGTTGAAGCTGTAGTGAAAAGGTTTTGGTGTATTTACTGGTTTCCAGAATGTGCAGGGAAAGCTGCATTCCGTTTGCATCTTGTACGGTGGTTGCTATTTCCAGTTCGAGCAGGGAGGGCACCACGCGTGCGAGTTTTCTGAAATTTGCTTCGTGCAGGACGGTGATGTTACGTCGTTTGCGTTTGGCGATGAGAAAAGGATGCATCATGACAACGTATTTTGAACCTGAATGTTGAACCAGTGCCTATTGTTGCGCAATCCAGTCTCTCATGCGAGCCCGTAAACGGATATGGGCCTGGCTTAATAGTTGGCTGATGCGTGATTCGCTGACATTCATGACTGAGCCGATTTCCCGCAGATTGAGTTCAGATTCGTAATACAGAGAGACGATCATTTTTTCGCGTTCAGGCAGCGAGGAAATGGAGTCTGACAGTTTTGCCTGAAAATGCTGTTTTTCCAATTGGTCATGTATGCTTGTTTTACTGTCGCCGATGCTGTGCCCAAAGGCGTCTTCGTCGATACCGATTTCGTCCCAACTCAAAACCCGGTGACTGGAAACATCCTGTAAGGTTTTGAAATATTCATCGCGGGAAATGCCCAACAACTCAATGACTTCTTCATCGCGGGCGTCGCGTCCTTCACGATGTTCGATGCTGCGAATGGCCTGGGTGATATCACGGATTTTACGGTGTACGGATTTGGGTGCCCAGTCGTTACGGCGTAATTCGTCCAGCATGGAGCCACGAATACGAATACCTGCGTAGGTTTCAAAGCTGGCACCCTGATTTGCATCATATTTGCGCGAGGCTTCCAGCAGGCCGATCATGCCGGCTTGCAGCAGATCATCTACCACCACGGTTGCGGGCAGGCGCGCTTTTAAATGGTAGGCAATACGCTTTACCAATGGCGCGTATTTGGTGACCAGTTCGTCGTGACCCGCATTTTCAAGATTATCGTACATGCCTTCCTCAGCAGTCGCACAGGAGTGGCCTTCACGTTGTCATAAACGCAGGCCTGTGGGGATTCTCTTAAAACTACGGCAGAAGGGAGGGGAATCTTTAGGAACGCGCACGTAATAACTTCCC
>JAADIL010000036.1 GCA_013151355.1 Gammaproteobacteria bacterium | reverse complement strand
TTAGTTAATTATGATGACTATTACTTTAGTTATGAGGATTGTCACTAATAACTATACACAGTCCACCCAGTCCGGATAAGGAACGTGCACGTCCCTAAGTGTGCGTTATATTTATTTCATATACTGGTGGAGAAATACATCAACACCTTGTCGTGCTTCGCAAAATGCAATGCAAAATAAAAAATTTATTTATTTATTTTTGATATTTTAACCCGGAGGGGAACAGGCAAGCCAATGGCATGATCATTGCTAGCATATAAACACATTCCGCTTAGAAGGCATAAATATCATTGAAAAAATAGATGAAACAATTTCCGAAAGGCCTCATGGATCAACCTCCATGCATTACACCCCTCATCCCGGCTATTTCTCCTCAAGGTGAGGTGGGATATAAAAACCTGTAACAAATCAAGACAATGCATCTCCTGCCGATATCCGGAATGAATATGCAAACCCGTTTACAGACAAAAGTGGCTGCAAATAAACGACCTCGCAGCAAGCTGCGGGGAATTGAACCCATAGAGATTAATTGGTGTGTGATACCTCACCAAAATTCGCTTCTGAATGACTGGCGAAGCATCTGGTTACTGGACCCCTTTGAAAACATGCGTAATACGTTAAACAATATAGTCACAACGATGGCGGATGATATCAGTAGCCGAATCCCCCTGCCCCTGACCGTCGGGATTTTACTCGTCTGTGTGATGCCGTTTATGCTCACACTTTTGGGTATGGATTTCGGCACCCGTGGTATACCAGTTGATCATTCGTGGGCATTACAGGCGCCACAATATGAAATAGTTGATGCCCAGTTCCGTGCATTGTCTGGCGCATTTACCCACACACTACTGGAATGGAGTGCATTTTGTGTGGCTACATTTGTGGTATTTCTGGCCTTCAGCCATTACAGGATTACGCACGATGTCACTACACCCATCATTGGCGTGGCTTTCTTTATGGCGGGTTGTATGGATGCTTTTCATACCCTGGCAGCAGACCGGCTGTTCGATGCCGTGGCAGATAATCGTGACCTGATTCCCTTTACCTGGGCTATTTCCCGCTTGTTCAGTGCGTTGATTATGATCACTGGTGTTGGCATCGTATTATTGCGCAGACAGAAAACAAAACCCGGTTTTGGTTTTGTCATCGGTGTCAGCCTGGTTTTCGGGGTGATTGCCTATATCATTATTCATATTTCTGCCACATCCACCCAACTTCCGCAGACAACTTACCCGAATGCTGTCCTGACACGACCCTATGATGCCTTGCCACTGTTACTGTTTGCTTTCGCCGGGCTGGTGGTTTTTCCGCGCCTGTACAAACGCCACCCCAGTCTGTTTGCTTATACGTTAATTATCAGCGCAATACCGGAAGTAGTCACCCAGCTGCATATGACTTTTGGTTCTACCGCACTATTCGATAATCATTTTAATATCGCTCACTTTCTGAAAATTGTTGCCTATATCGTTCCGCTCATCGGTCTGACACTGGATTATATCCGCGCCCATCAGGCATTGCAGCTGGAAATCACCGAACGCATGGAAGCAGAAACTGCATTAAAAATAATCGAAACACGTCAGCGGGCGATTCTGGAAACAGTAGCTGATGCAATCATTACCATCGACAGAAAAGGCGCCATTCAAACATTCAACCCTGCCGCCGAGAAAATTTTTGGCTACTCGACCAGGGAGGCACTGGGTAATAATGTATCCATGCTTCTGCCCGAAAAGGAGCAAAAGGAACATGACAGTTATGTGGTGAATTCCCGACTGCATGCACCACGCATTTTTAATCAGGATCGTGAGCTGCAAGGACGGCGCAGCGATGGTTCCCTGTTTCCACTGGAACTCAATATCGCCCCTATGGAACTGGAAGAGGAGCAAGGGTTTGTTGGCGTTCTGCGTGACATCACCGAACGCAAAAAAAACGAAAGAACATTACAAAAAGCAACGGAGGAAGCCAAAGCAGCCAGCCAGGCCAAGTCGCTCTTTCTGGCCACCATGAGTCATGAGATCCGCACCCCCATGAATGCCGTATTGGGCGTTCTTGGCCTGCTCAAGGAAAGCACACTGGACAGACAACAACGACAGTGGGTGCACACTGGCCGCGAATCCGGTGAGCTGTTGCTGACAATCATCAACGACATTCTCGACTTTTCCAAAATGGAAGCTGACAAACTGCAACTGGAACACACCTGCTTTGACCTGCATCGCCTGCTGACCAACAGCACTGAGCTGCTCAGGCTACAGGCTGAACGCAAGGGGCTTGTCCTTGAACTGAATCCGGGATTGGGCCTGCCCCGCTACGCCAAAGGTGACCCGGACCGGTTACGTCAGATCTTGATCAACCTGACCAACAATGCCATCAAGTTTACTCGCGACGGCCGAATCAATATCACAGCCTCTGCTGACCCTGTCAACGATAAAACATTCATACTTCACTGTACTGTGCAAGACACCGGCATTGGTATCCCCCAAAAATGTCAGGCAACTCTGTTTGAAGAATTCACCATGGCCGACCAGAGCCACGCCAGAACCCATGAGGGAACCGGATTGGGGCTGGCCATCTGCAAACGCCTGGTCTCACTCATGCAGGGCAACATCGGCATGAGCAGCGAGGCTGGAAATGGCAGCCGTTTCTTTTTTGATGTAGTGCTCGAATCAACGACAGAACAGGAATGTGGCGACAAGCTGACATTGGAAAAACCGCAACGATTACCTGTAGCCAACAGACGCATTCTGTTGGCAGAAGACAATCCAGCCAATCAGATGGTACTCAAAAATATTCTGGAATTTGCCGACTTGTGGGTGGATATCGTCGCCAATGGTCAGGAAGCCGTTGAGGCTGTGCGTAATTTACCGTATGACATCGTACTGATGGATATTTCCATGCCGGAAATGGACGGCATGACAGCCACTCGCGAAATTCGTCAACTCCCTGGACCGGTCAGCAAGCTTCCCATTATTGCCCTTACCGCGCATTCACTATCAGGAGACAAAGAACGCTTCCTTGAGGCTGGCATGAACGATTACCTGAGCAAACCCATAGACCGCGAGGCCATGCTGCACTGCATCGCCCACTGGACCGATAACACCACCAGTCAAAAACTGCAAACTGGCTCAGTGATGCCTCAAGCCGACACCTCCTTTGCCGATACCGCAGACAACCGGGTGGACTTGTTTGTAGATGAAAGTGTGTTGCAACAACTGGCGCGTGATACTGCTCCCGAAACTGTCCCCGGACTGCTGACATTTTATATCGAAGATGCCCGCAAGCGGGTGGAAAAAATCAGGCATGCCGTCATGAAAAAAGACACCAGAATTCTGGAGTTTGAAAGCCATACTCTGGGCAGTAGTGCCGCCGCCCATGGCAATGCAAAATTGTACACACTGGCGCGCAAAATCGAGCATTTTTGTCTGGCGGGTGATTACCAACAGGCACTATCGAAAGCTGCATTATTATTGCCCCTTGCCGAAGAATCCTTTCGCCTGCTGGCAAAACGCGCCGACAGAAAATTCGAAATATAGAAGAAAAAATATGAGTGACAAACCCGGCGTACTTTTAGTGGAAGACGCAGCCCCCCAGGCAGCACTCTTCCAGCAATATCTGAAAAATGAAATGATCAATCTGACCCATGTGGACACGGGGGCAGATGCCATAGCGGCCATTACCATAAACCCGCCCGATTTGATCCTGCTCGACCTTAAATTGCCTGACATGGAAGGACAGGAAATCCTGCGCTGGATAAAACAGGAAGAATTCCCTATTGCCGTGATCGTCATTACCGGCCATAGCTCGGTGGATGTGGCAGTAGATGTCATGCGTATCGGTGCAGAAGACTTTCTGGAAAAACCCGTCACGGCAAGCAGGCTGCAAACAACTGTCAGAAATCTGTTGGAACGATCCCGTCTGCAACATTTGGTCGATGATTACCAAAGCACATTTGATCGCAAACGTTATCACGGTTTTATCGGTTACAGTCTGCCAATGCAGGCGATCTACCGTATCATTGATGCCGCCGCACCGAGTAAGGCTACCGTATTTATCACCGGAGAAAGTGGTACTGGAAAAGAAGTCTGCGCCGAAGCAATCCACGCACAGGGCTCACGCGCCAAACAACCTTTTATCGCCTTGAACTGTGCAGCTATTCCCCACGATTTGATGGAAAGTGAGATCTTTGGACACATTAAAGGTGCTTTTACCGGAGCCTCAACCGAACGTAAGGGCGCCGCCTCGCTTGCAGATGGTGGTACGTTATTCCTGGACGAAATTGGCGAAATGAATCTGGACCTGCAAACCAAGTTATTGCGTTTCGTCCAGACGGGCAGCTTTCAGAAAGTGGGGGGCAGCAAACTGGAAAAAGTTGATATCCGTTTTATTTGCGCCACTAACCACAATCCACTGGAAGATGTTGCTGCCGGACGCTTTAGAGAAGACCTTTACTACCGGTTACATGTGGTTCCATTGCACCTGCCACCCTTGCGCGAACGCGGCGATGATATTATGGAAATTGCCCGGCATTTTCTCATCACCTGTGCACAGGAAGAAGGTAAAGGGTTCACAACATTTTCGCCCGAGGTAGAGGTTATCCTCCGTCGTTACAACTGGCCAGGAAATGTGCGCCAACTTCAGAATGTCATTCGTAATATCGTCGTACTGCACGATGATAAAACCGTTACCCTTACCCATCTTCCACCGCCACTGAATACTTCACTAAACGAGCTGGAAATATCTTACCTGGCTCAACCGCGACAACCAGCAGAAACCACAGATGATTATGGGTATGGTCCTGTAAAATCCCTGGCCAGGGTTGAGCGTGATGCTATTGAACGGGCGATTAAAACCTGTGATGGTAATATCCCGAAAGCTGCTGCTTTACTTGACGTTAGCCCGTCAACAATATATCGGAAAAAACAGGGATGGGAGTCAGCCTGAAGGCATCGGGTGCGGTCGATATTTTACGCACCAAAATCATTTTATCGTTACCAATAATTTAAATTTCTCGTTCCCATGCCCTGCGTCACCACCACTCAGTCAAGCCAGGTTTCCTGCTTGTTGCAGATAAGGGAAATAAGAAAAACCCGGATTCCCGCAGTTCCTTGTTGTAAGCTATACCGGATTTTACATCGGCAGAATATAAAAATCAGCGTCGTCTTTATCTTCCTCCCAATCAAAATCCTCCACAAGATCAAACAATGCATTACCAATAAGCGCCTGCCCTATGGACCCAGGATGCTTTTCATCAAAAAACAAAAACGCGTCGGCATTTCGGCCAAAGTTACAATCAGGATGGAAATCAAGCGTAGAGAAAAAGAAGCAAGGCTCACGAATATAACGAAAACCAAATGATTTTGCTTTGGCAATAACCCGACTCAGAAACTTGAAGCTGTTAAATTCAGCTATTTTCATATCAAACTCATCTTCAATATCCTCCACACTTTTCTTCAAAAGATAGTTAAAGCGCCGGGTGTTTTGTGTGGTTTGATTACCTGGTGCCGGTTTATGAAATATTTGTATATCCATCAAAAACATTTCAGGAAGGTTACCCATATCAATTGAATTCATCACCAAAATATTTCTCGCCCCGGAGGCAATCAACTTGTTGATATTTTGTTCAATACGATCAACTGCATTTTGTAATACAGTTTCCACTGCTTGACCATCCGGTACATCACGTGCACTGCGCACATCGTTTCCACCAATAAACATAATATATAACGCATCTTCAGGAGCAGAAAATCTGCGTGCTGCCAGAAAGGCATTGACCTGAGAGTTTAGATCGAGCGCTTCATTCCCTCCGGCTTTTGCAGATGCAACTGCGTAGTTCGTTCCGGCATTCTGGCCAACAAGATATAAAGAGGCATCCGTCGGCAACCCCAGATTCTCCCCCAGTATTTCTACCGCAACGGGTCCATTGGAGAAGCGATTATTGTAATAAGCTGGCGGAAAGTCACCAATAACAGATGCAAGATTCCCGGTGTCTGACATGCTGTCACCAAATATAAATATATTGGAAAAAGAGGGATCTGCCCTGGCAGAAAGTACAAATAACAGACAAACGAACAGAGTTGCACATTGTAAAATTTGTTTGGGTATTAATTTGACCATCGATGTCATCCTCGTTATTAGTATAAAAAACTGCTGAACACAAAACCCAACATACAATGTAGAAAACATACCCGTTGCAAACAAGGCTACCGATAAATTACATATTTTACCAGGCAGGCCTGCCTATTCCTGATAACTGATTTAATCTGTTAATCGGTCTGTGCGTCATAAAATATTTTGTTACGCATTCGTAACTAAATCAATGAGGTAATTTCCCGATCATACCAGGGGAGTCCCCAAAATTTTATCCGGCTAATTGACCATTAAGATGAAGAGACAAGGGATGAAGCGTATTACAGCATGCATTCCCACGTGGGAGTATTAAACCTGGAACCCCCGGTTGACTGCCTGGAAGACATATTAACCCGTTAATGAGCATCCTGTTTTATGAATATGAGGAGTTCACTTGCTGAGTGAGTCCCTAAAGAGCGAGCAAAAACGGACTGCCAGATAAAATACAGCAACATTTCTCTACTGATGAAGCCACACCCACACTCATCATCAGCTACTGGCAAATCGAAAACTGATTGCAATTTGCGAAGCAAACCAGGAAAAAATGTATAAAGGAAAATAATATTTCTGCTGATTTTTTTATGAAAACCAACGGATAAGCGTCCGTTATGATACCTGGCTCGTCTCTTGCAAACTCTTGTTGCAGAGGACTCACACAATTTAAGTATTTGTCCGGAAATGAAAATTATCGCAAGGAAGATCCATTTTGAACCCTGAATACCACTTACCGACTATTGAACTCGCAGACCTGGGCAAACACGGAAAACATTCCATTTTCAACACTGACAGCCAATGCCTGTGGCGTTTAACGCCAGGGACGTTACTCTATGCGCACTCATAAACAACCGTATATACAATCACTGTCGATTTTAATCATCGACGATTCCACCAGTGAGCGTGTGCTGCTAAGAACCCTGTTAAGAAAATCAGGACATGCAGTAACAGAAGCAGCCACCGGTCTTCATGCGCTTGCACTCCTCTCGGATAAATCGAAAATGTTTGATCTCATTTTTCTGGATGTTCGTATGCCCGGCATCAATGGTTATGAAACCGCGCATCGCATTCGTGACATTGAGAAAGAACAGTCTGCGGTATGGTGTCCCATTATTTTTCTCAGTGGACACACTGACCCCGAGGACATTGCCAACGGTATTGCAGCCGGTGGTGATGATTACCTGGCAAAACCTGTCAATGCCATTATAGTAAACTCTAAAATAACAGCCATGCAACGCATTGCAAATATGCGACAACAGTTACTCGTAGCAAATCAAAAACTGGAAACGCTGGCACATACAGACGAACTGACACGACTGCCTAACCGTCGCCACTTCCTTGACATACTCGATTCTGAACTGGCGCGAGCGCAACGTCACAATACCCCACTCTCCATTGCTTATATGGATCTGGATCACTTTAAACAAATCAACGATACCCACGGCCATGAAGCCGGAGATACCGTACTGTTATCCGTTGCCAACGTACTGTCCAAAAATTTGCGTAGCGAAGACAGCATCGGTCGCATTGGTGGTGAAGAATTTTGTATCTGTCTGCCTGGAGCCGATGCAACCCGGTCTCTGGAGCCCTGTGAACGATACCGTTCACTCATTGAAAATCTGAAAATCCGTACGTCTGTACAAACATTAACCGTGACAGCAAGTTTCGGTTTGACCAGCATCCTTCCTGGTTCTGGTTCTGATGACACTGGTCACTTGCTGGCGCGCGCAGACGAAGCGCTTTATCAGGCAAAACAGCACGGGCGTAACCGTATTGAAGTAAGGGACGTGCACGTAATAACATCCCGATCTGGCGCTCATATTTAGTCTGTATTTGTTCGTTCTGATTGAATAAAAGTGCAGAAATAGTCATTCTATTTCGAGCTTTTGTGATTGAAGAACGGGCAAAGACGGGCTGAAGATGAGATGCAAGGTCGGGATGTTATTGCGTGCACGTCCCTGATATGTATTAACTCGCAACTTATTGTTCCAAAAGTCTTTTTTTTGGAACAATAATTGTCCTGGTTCTGATGACACTGGTCACTTGCTGGCGCGCGCAGACGAAGCGCTTTATCAGGCAAAACAGCACGGGCGTAACCGTATTGAAGTAAGCACTGTGATCAGGAACGTGCACGTTCCTTACTTGTCATCCATCGATGATTTAAGACTAAAACAATAACCACGACCACGCAGTGTCTCGATAATACTCAGTGCATTTTTCGGGTCCAGTTTGCGACGCAGCCGCCCGACAAACACCTCAATCACATTACTGTCACGATCAAAATCCTGATCATAAATATGCTCGGTCAATTCTGCTTTTGAAACAACCTGACCAGCACGTACTATCAGGTATTCCAGAACCCGATATTCATACGCCGTAAGCTCAACGGGCTTATCATACATTGTCACTTTTTGCGCCAGTGAATCCAGCGTCAGGGGTCCGAACATCACAACTGATTGCGTCCAGCCTACCGCTCTGCGCAACAAGGCTCTTATGCGCGCAATCAATTCTTCCATGTGAAACGGTTTCACCAGATAATCATCACCACCCGCATCCAGCCCTTCTACTTTGTCCTGCCAACGATCACGCGCAGTTAAAATAAGAATGGGGAAATCTCGCCCCGCTGCACGCAGTTGGCGAATCATTTCAATGCCGGAAATTTCCGGCAATCCCAAATCTACAACACCGACATCGACAGGGTATTCCCGGCCAAAAAATAATCCTTCCCTGCCATCAGCAACTTCGTCAACGGCAAAACCTTCCTGGCGCAATCGTGTTGCCAGCTGTGTTCGCAATTGTTCTTCATCTTCAACAATTAATACGCGCATGTTTTTTTATCACGTTTCTGGTGTTGTTAAAGGAGTTTTTGATTCAGGCAGAATGGAAAAAGAGGCATTCGGGATATTCAAGCTCACCAAAAAAAGCACTTCAGGCGACAAAAAAACGGACATTTCGAATTCGATAGTTTCGTTCATGACCAAAGCAGAAACCCCTTAAATAAACCGCCGACTCTGAAAACTATAAAACAAGGCCAAGGCTTTCTCGTCAACAATATTGAGAATTATTGCATGAATATCAGGCATGCGCAGAAATACAGAGGGAAATTCGGCGAAAACGCCGTAACTAACAGGTTAAACGGGGGTGATTTGGCCCAGGACAAGAATCTCGTCTCACCCCGGGCAAACCAAAGGCGGTAACACTTACCAAAAATGCGGACCAGGCACCCAGGGGGTCGGGTGCCATTTCCTTGTCCTTTTAAAAACTCGGCTTACTGTCCATGAATGGAAACCTGAACAGCCTACTTGCTGAGAGACATCACAAAATCAACCAGCTTTTCAATATTTTCATCAGAAACACGCGGCGAATATGGAGGCATAGGAGCAGCACCCCATGTGCCTTTACCGCCACTTTTCACCTTTGCAATCAGAGTTGCTTTGGCATTGGCGTCACCTTTGTATTTCTCGGCCACATCCGTCCACCCGGGTCCAACAATTTTCTTGTCTACGCCGTGACAAGCCAGACAACCGCTTTTCTTTGCCAGCTCCAGGTCGGCCATTGCACCACCCGAGGCCAACATCATTACACTTGCTGCAAAAATGATTTTTTTCATTATTCACTCTCCATCGTTTTTATTTGGAACGATTTCTCAACCGATACGGACAAGGTACAGGGGGAAAGCTGAACGCAAACTGAACGCGACGGCGGAAAGAATGATAAGACAACCATCCTGAAGCAACCATCTAAAGTAACTTATTATAATTTCGAGCATTTTTTATCAGCCGGATGCGCATTTTTTGCCAGGGGTCAGACCAGGGCAGCCCAGGAGACATCAGCGCCCGGCACAATTTCAGCTCGCCACTGATGTCATCAAGATGCACAAATTCCGGGGCAGGCCCTTCCGCCTGCGGACAATCCATACCACCTTCAAACCCCTGGTTGTGATAGTTGCCCAGTGGCAGTGTGATACCCACGGTGGGCAACCCCCACGCAGTCGCGGCGGTAGCTTCACAGGCACCACCATCCATCAATCGACGCTGATGGGCACCGGGCAAAACCTTTGTCGCCACCTCCGTGAGCACCTGTAGCGCACCGCTATCAAACGGCGTGCGTCGATCTCCCAGGCGAACCACCGGGCCTTTGCCGATGTGTGCACCCGGCAATGTGCGAGAGGCTTCCAGGCTGATGCACAGCAACGGATGCCTTGCAGCATTCAGCCAACCCAGTTCAAAATGCTGCACAGCACCGACAAAACCTACCTCTTCCGCCCGGGTCAGCAAACCGATAAACGGTGCATCCGGACTGCGTCGATGCAGGTCGATGGCCGTAGAAACAATGGCAAACACACCCACCAGGTCATCTGCGGCCCGGGTATACAGACGTTTTCCGCTGATCCAGCAGTGGGAGCGAAAGGCGAAACTGCCAAACAGGTTTTTTGCCTGGCGCCCGGCATAATGTTCCGCCAGTAACATGCCACCCGATGTTTGAAACTGTACTTCGGCGGTGTCGATAGCCCGGCCCGCTTTCAGCAGTTTTGGTTTGACCAGCCGGGCCCGCACGGTGGAATTTGTGATTTCAACATCATCATCGGCCAGCCACAACCGGGCACCGGCGAGGTGTTTGAGTGGCGAACCGCCGTGCCATTTCACCGCCAGTCGGTTGGGAGCCAGCCACTTCACGCCGTGAAATCCGGGATGATCCATGTGCGCAATAAAAATGCGCACCGGTTCATTTTGGTCCGTCCCTGTTATGCGTCGATTCAGCAAACGTTGGTAAGCCGCTGCTGTTGCTACGCCCACCACCAGATTGCCCACCGGATCAAAAAAATGCGCCACACCAGCCTGCGTCAGATGTGTCGAAACACAGCGTGCCACATGCTGTTCACGAAAAGGAGCCGCAGGTTGGCGGAGGATATCTTTGAGCAGAGAGAGACGTTTGGCTGTCAGCATTTTGGCAGCGGGTGAATTGAACGAATTCAGTCCCGGTTACGTTGATCGGTGAAGCGTTTTATTTCACCCATGTGGATTTCACCCTCATGCACCGCACCTTCGGCAATGGCGATGAACGGGCTGGTGAGGCTGCCGCGAATTTTTGCCGTGCAAACGATTTCCATCTTTTCCCGGGCGGTTATTGAACCTTCCACCTGCCCGGCAATGACGATGTATTTGGCAATAATGTCACCGGTCCAGCACCCACCTTCACCGATCACCAGGGTGCCATCGAGTTCGCTGCTGCCTTTTACGCTACCCAGCACAATAGTGTGTCCACTACCGCCAATCGTGCCGGTAAAAATGCTTCCCGGACCTATGCTGGTGGTGAAACCATCAACACCATCCAGACTGCGACGGCCTTTGTTACCCGCCAGGTTGATTTTGGGTTCCTTGTTGGCCACGGTGCCGGGGAAATCAGTCGCGGAAACGCTGAAACACAAGGCAGGCGTTGGTGCCACCAAAGCCAAAGCTGTTGGACATCACCGTGTTCAGCTGTGCGTCGTCCACGCGCATTTGCACGACAGGCATGCCCCGCGCATCTTCGTCAAGATTTTCTACATTGGCCGAGGCCGCAACAAAATTGCCTTGCATCATCAACAGTGAATAAATCGCTTCATTCACACCCGCCGCACCCAGTGCATGGCCGGTGAGTGATTTGGTGGAGCTGATTTTGGGAATATTGTCACCAAACACCTCGCGCACCGCGCCCAGTTCACGGGTATCTCCCACTGGCGTACTGGTACCGTGGGCGTTAATATAATCAATGTCACCATCAACGGTGGCCATGGCTTGTTGCATGCAACGCACCGCGCCTTCGCCGGAAGGCTGCACCATGTCGTAACCATCGCAGGTGGCCCCGTAGCCCACCAGTTCGCCATAAATTTTCGCACCACGCGCCAGGGCATGTTCCAGCTCTTCCAGTACCAGCAAACCACCACCACCAGCAATCACAAAACCATCACGGTCGGCGTCATAAGCTCGCGAAGCCTTCTCCGGTGTGTCGTTATATTTGGACGACATGGCACCCATAGCATCGAACAGCACCGACTGACTCCAGTGCAGTTCTTCACCACCACCAGCGAACACAATATCCTGTTTGCCCATCTGAATCAGTTCCGCGCCATTGCCAATGCAATGCGCACTGGTGGAACAGGCCGAGCTGATGGAATAACTCACGCCCTTGACTTTAAAAGCAGTCCCCAAACAGGCGGAGGTGGTACTCCCCATGGTGCGCGGCACCATAAAAGGGCCAACCTTGCGTGCGCCTTTGGAGCGCAGCAAATCAGCGGCCAGCACCACATTTTCGTTAGATGCACCGCCGGAGCCAACCACCAGGCCGCTACGTGGACTGGAAATTTCACTCTCCGTGAGCCCGGCATCTTCCAGCGCTTCTTTCATCGCCAGATAATTATAAGCTGCTGCATTACCCATAAAGCGATACAGCTTGCGGTCAATCAATTCTTTGGTGTCCAGCGCAACTGCACCATGTACATGGCTGCGAAAACCAAGATCGGCATATTCCTGGCTAAAGCTGATCCCTGAACGACCTCCACGAAGAGACTCCGCCACTTCTTGCTGATTATTTCCGATGCTGGACACAATGCCCAAACCAGTGACGACGACACGTTTCAAAGCTGTTTCCTCCTGACTGATTCTGCTCAAATTTTGCTGCTTCTTTATGTTACTTGCCCGAAGCTCTGCTGAATTAAAAATTTTCTGTCGAGGTAAACAAACCGACCCGTAAATCGTTGGCGGAATAGATTTCGCGACCGTCAACCTCCATCATCGCATTGCCTATGCCCATCACCAGCTTGCGCAGAATGACGCGTTTCATATTGATACGATAGGTAATTTTTTTATTTTCCGGTGTTACCTGACCAAAAAATTTCACTTCGCCCGCACCCAGTGCCCGTCCCCGACCCGGCCCACCCATCCAGCCAAGAAAAAACCCGACCAGCTGCCACATGGCGTCGATACCCAGACAACCCGGCATTACCGGATCATTTTTGAAATGGCAGTCGAAAAACCACAGGTCGGGCGTGATATCCAGTTCGGCAATAATTTCGCCCTTGCCAAATTCGCCACCTTCATCGGATATGTGGGTGATACGGTCACACATCAACATGGGCGGCAAAGGAAGTTGGGCATTACCCGGCCCGTACATTTCACCGCGTGCACAGGCCAACAATTCTTCTCGTGAAAACTGATTTTGCTTTGACATAGCTAACTTGTTTGTGCCACTTGACAGCGGCTCCTCCCCAGGATGATTAACACCATTTGTTTTTAACCTGGATCCTGCAAGTGACCATGCTTGCACAGCGCATCAGCAGGTGCCCCAGGCGAGATATTGATTCGCAGAGCGAGTGACAACTTTGAGCGTAATCCTTTTTATAATTGCCGAAAAGTTTCATATTACTATACAGATCAATAGCTTGTGCCGGGTAAGCGCGAGCACTTGCAGGATACAGGTTTACATATTTGCGCGTCGTTTATGATTCGGATAGTCATATTTTAAATAATTTTGAGTAACCACGCGCCAAACAACGGGCAAGAGTACCACACCAGCTATGAATTTTGGAGCAACCAGGA
>JAADIL010000130.1 GCA_013151355.1 Gammaproteobacteria bacterium | reverse complement strand
TGTGTCCAGCGCAATTGTTCAGCTGTGTCGTGCTGCAGGAGAAATGCGTGAAAATCAATAAATGGCTGGATGAGGTGGCATGTCTGTGTGCCGAGCCGGGCCCAGAAGATGGTATAGACCCCCGTTACTTGAGTAGTGCTCAAGGGCAAAAAGTGGATCATCAAAAATCATCAAGGTTGTGCAATGAAGTTGTAAAGGTATTGTCATTGGTGTTGACGGGAGAAATGAGTGATCCGTTGTTACAGGCAATGCTGGTTATCGATGTTGCTGTGGAAGGTAATGGGCAGTTTCTGCGTGTCAGTTTAGGGCATCAGGAACCCGGTATGGAGATTGATGAAATGCAGGTATTGGCCGCACTGACGCAGGCTCAAGGTTATCTTCGCTCCGTCATTGCGCAGCGTATTAATCGTAAACGTGTTCCGGCATTAAGGTTTCATTATGTCGGATTAATTGAACCAGGATGAATCGTTATGCCTATTCAAAGAATCATCAGCAAGGGCAAAGTGCCAGTAAAGATCTATACCGATGAGGTAGAGGCAACGGCGATGCAGCAGCTCTATAACATGGCGCAGTTACCCTTTATTCACAGTCATTTGGCGGTGATGCCAGATGTGCATATGGGTAAAGGTGCTACTGTCGGGTCAGTGATCCCGACTAAAGGCGCGATTATTCCGGCCGCTGTCGGTGTGGATATTGGTTGCGGCATGAATGCTGTTCGTTTATCTATCAAGGCAAATGATCTGCCGGATAATTTACGTGCAATCCGTTCCGTAATTGAAGAAGTGATACCTGTTGGTTACAACATGCATAAACATGATCGTGCCAGGGAATCGACCATTCGTGCGTTATCCGGTGGTCTGGACAGTATTTTGAGAAAGCACAAAAAGATTTATTCGCTGCAGAAAAAGCCATATCAAACATGGATACGGCAAATAGGAACATTAGGGGGTGGCAATCACTTCATTGAATTGTGTCTGGATGAAAATGAGGATGTCTGGGTCATGCTGCACTCGGGAAGTCGGGGTATTGGTAATATTATTGGCCAGTATTTCATTGCTTTGGCCAAAAAAGATATGGGGCAACATATTGTGAATTTGCCGGATAAAGATTTGGCATATTTTACTCAGGGCACCAAACACTTTGCTGATTATGTAGAAGCGGTTGAATGGGGGCAGGATTATGCCATGGCCAATCGTCGTGAAATGATGCATTTTATTATTGAAGCTTTGCGGAAAAAACTGCGCAAGTTTGGTGTGACCAAAGAAGCGATTAATTGTCATCATAATTATGTGTCAAGAGAATTTCATTTTGGTGAAGATGTTTTTGTGACACGTAAAGGAGCGATTAGCGCAAGGGAAGGTGAGCTGGGGATTATCCCGGGAAGCATGGGCGCCAAATCATTTATCGTGAAGGGCAAAGGTAATCCTCAGTCATTTTGTTCTTGCGCTCATGGTGCGGGAAGAAAAATGAGTCGGACAGCGGCAAAGCGTCAATTCAGTGAGGATGATGTGAGCCTGCAAACAGAGGGCGTCGAATGTCGAAAGGATAAAGGAATTATTGATGAGATTCCGGCTGCCTATAAAGACATTGATCAGGTCATGGTGCATCAAAGTGATCTGGTGGATGTTGTACATACTCTCAAACAAATTGTTTGTGTGAAGGGTTAAACAGTATTTATAAACCAAAGGAGAAAATGATGGCAAGGCCAAGAGACTGGGTTGCCCGCTCACCGTTGATGCGTAAAGGTGGGGCTCATGTTAAATCGAAAACCGGGCAACGTGTGCGTGCCCGGCTTGATCTGGATAATGCTCTTTGTGAATGGTATGAAGAGGATGAATCAGATATAAACAAAAAGGAGAAAACAGACGGGGAGCCATTGGCTCCCCGTAGTTTGTTCGGCAGTGTCATTATGGATGATGAGATGAAGCTCCATTGGCAGGTCTCGGTAGTCAGGTAACGGTAATGAGCGAGAATTGGGTGCAAGAAAAATACAAAATAATAAAAGAGAAAAATTGGGTTGCTGACTCAATTGGTAGAACAATCACTTTTTAAGGAACGTGCACGTTCCTGAGCGCCAGATTCGGGGATCGTTGCCTCGACGGCCCACCAAACATCATATATTACGTAATTTTCTGGATGTTGCTCAATCAGGCCAGGGCAACTATCTTTTAAGTGACAGGTTTTCGGGTTCAAACCTTCCCCAATGCGTCAGAACAAACCGTAACTACCCGACTTACCTTTGATTTGCCTGATTACTGCATCAAAAGTGCTCATTGACGCCTGTAAACTCTGTATTTTTTCTTGCTCTCGAACAAATCAAAGGCAAGCTGAGCAGTTACCGTACGTTTGGAGAATCAGGCCGGGTAGTTACAAAAAATCAGTATATTCCTGAGTTGTGAACAGGTATGAGTGATTGATTGTGATAATGTAATACAATGTTATAGGAATGTTATAGGGGTACTGATATGAATTATTATCCGCTCATTCTCAAGCTGGACAAAGCAGGCAATCCATTGAAGTGGATTGATCATGAGGCGGCTATTAATCTCTATGCCAAAGATCTGGTTATCACTGCTTTGGGTGATGAAAGTATGATTTTTCATGGTGGTGTGAATGCGATCTCGCAAATTCGTTCAACGATCGAGGTTGGTTCAATTCTGTTAACAACGGCACGGGTTAATAATCGTAAATGGGTAGAAGGTGCTGTACACCCGTTGACGAATCGCGCACTGTTTCGTCGTGATGGCATGCTGTGTATGTACTGTGGCGATTCGTTCACAGAACGAAATTTAACGCGCGACCATGTTGTACCCACCAGTCGGGGTGGCAGTGATTCATGGACGAATGTTGTTGCGGCTTGCGTGCGTTGTAATAATCACAAAGGTAATTCTCTGCTTGAAGAAATCAGGATGAAACTGCAAGCCGTACCGTTTGCGCCTAACTATGCTGAGTGGATGGTGTTATCTAATCGCCGCATTATGGGCGACCAGATGCAATTTCTGAAGGCTCGGTGTCCAAAGGACAGCCGGTTGTGGAGTTAGTAACATGTCATGCCCTGGTTTTTTCACGATCATTGATAGTGAATCAAACAACTTGAGCAGTGTTGGTTGTATGCCGACAGCTACGCTATGGTTTAATCGTGAACGGTTATTTTACAGCTCCATGCACACGTTTATTCCGTAGCCATTTGAGCAGAGGTTCCCATTGCTCAACATCATGTGCCACCAGAGAAGGCGCCAGTTCAAAAATCCCCAGTCCCTGTTCTTCGGCGTGAATATAGTTTTGTGTATCGCGCAGAGTGGCGATGAAGGGAATTTTCAGACTCTTCAGAAATTTTTCCAGTTTGTAATAAACCAGTGTGTGTTCCCGCACGCGGTTGGCGACTATTGCGATTTTGGTTTGTTTGCGTGAAACCTTGCCCACCAACAGCAAATCACGGATAAAGTGTGATGCAGCACGAATGTCGATGGGTGAAGGGAGCACCGGGATGATGATGGTGTCGGCACGTTTCACCATGGCGGTGAGATTTTTGCCGCTGATGCCCGCCGGTACGTCATAAATGGCCACGTCGATGTTGCGGGGAATGCGTACATTTTGCCCGGTGCCATCGATACCGAGAATTTCCCAGTCATTCTCCGAGCGGACGGCCAGCCATTCCAGGCCAGATTTTTGCGGATCAAAGTCTACCAGGGCGACAGTCTTGCCCTCGGTGGCGTAGTAGCTGGCAAGATTACTGGCCAGCGTGCTTTTGCCGCAACCGCCTTTGGCGTTCAATAACATAATGCTGCGCATGATCGCTTCCTTTTTATCGGTCTGAATATATCAGGCTGCCATTAGTCGCTGGCCGATTATAGTGGCAGACAGGTAAAAAAGTCGCGGATTTTATTACCTGTTGCTTGCGTCGGCCGGAGTGTCAATTTCCAGTGATTTCCAGATGTTATCGACCTTTTTCCTTACTTCTTCAGTCATTTGAATGGGCTCCCCCCATTCGCGGTTAGTTTCGCCTGGCCATTTGTTGGTGGCGTCAAAACCCATTTTTGAGCCCAGTCCGCTCACTGGAGAAGCAAAATCCAGATAATCGATGGGCGTGTTTTCGATGATGGTGGTATCACGCGCCGGGTCCATGCGCGTGGTCATGGCCCAGATCACATCCTCCCAGTTGCGGATATCCACATCGTCGTCGCACACCACCACAAACTTGGTGTACATAAACTGGCGCAGAAATGACCACACCCCCAGCATCACGCGTTTGGCATGGCCGGGGTACTGTTTTTTCATGCTCACACAGGCCCAGCGATAGGAGCAGCCCTCGGGCGGCAGATAAAAATCCATGATTTCCGGGAACTGTTTTTGCAAAATGGGCACAAAAACCTCGTTCAGTGCCACGCCCAGTACGGCGGGTTCATCGGGCGGTCGGCCCGTATAAGTGCTGTGATAAATGGGCTCACGGCGGTGGGTAATGCGCTCGATGGTAAATACCGGGAATTTATCCACCTCGTTGTAATAGCCGGTGTGGTCACCGAAGGGGCCTTCGTCAGCGACAACGCCCTCTTCCAGATAACCTTCCAGTACGAATTCGGCGGAGGCGGGCACCTGCAATTCATTCCCCTTGCATTGCACCACTTCGGTTTTTGAGCCGCGCAGCAGACCGGCGAAGCCGTATTCGGACAGGGCGTCCGGCACCGGGGTGACCGCAGCAAGAATGGTCGCCGGGTCTGCGCCCAGAGCTACAGCAATGGGGAAACGTTCACCGGGGTGTGTAGTGCACCAGTCGCGAAAATCCAGCGCGCCGCCACGATGGGCCAGCCAGCGCATGATCACCTGATTTTTGCCAATGACCTGCTGACGATAAATCCCCAGGTTCTGCCTGTCTTTCTCAGGGCCTTTGGTGACCACCAGCCCCCAGGTAATCAATGGTCCCGCGTCGCCGGGCCAGCAAGTCTGGATGGGCAGTTTGCTTAAATCGACATTCTCACCTTCGATGATGACGTCCTGACAGGGCGCTTTTTTCACCACTTTGGGCGCCATATTCAGCACCTGTTTGAACACAGGCAGCTTGTCCCACGCATCCTTCATGCCCTTGGGTGGTTCCGGTTCTTTCAGAAAAGCCAGCAGTTTACCGACTTCGCGTAACGCCTCCACGGATTCCTCGCCCATACCCAGGGCCACACGTTCCGGGGTGCCGAACAGGTTGCCGAGTACGGGAATATTCGAACCGGTGACATTTTCGAACAACAACGCCGGGCCGCGCGCACGCAGGGTGCGGTCGCAGATTTCGGTCATTTCCAGATTGGGGTCCACTTCCTGGCTGATGCGTTTCAGCAGGCCGCGTTTTTCCAGCTGGGTAATAAAGTCACGCAGGTCCTGGTATTTCATAGGGTTTTCTGTTTTTTTAAGGAAGTGCTCAGCATACCAGAAAGCAGGGTTATTACATTCTGGCTGAATCCATGTCAGGCGTATCACTGAACAGGGCCGCAGTTTCTTGCCAAACGTCGTCGGCAAAGCCACTGCCTGCCTCGGCGTAAAGGTTGACGGCATAATCCACGCCAGCCCGTTTAAGGCGCTCGACTTCGTCATCGTATTTGGCAATGGCAGCAATGCGGCCCGGGTAGTTCAGTTTGCGTATTTGCTGCACAGCGGCGAGGTTTTCATGGTGACTGGGCATGGCCAGCAGAATCAGCTTCAGCGCGTTGTTATCCAGATTCATGCGTTCCCAGAATTCTGGATCAGTAGCACTGCCCGCAATAACGCGGCGACCGGCGGCGAGATGATCCTGTGCCGTCTGGTCATCCTGATCAATGCCCAGTACGACATTGCCAAGGCGGGCGTGCAGGCTTTCGTAAGCACCACCACCCACCCGGCCCATGCCGAGGATCAACACCGAAGTATTACCGGGCCTGATATCCGCTTCTTCAGGGATGCGGATCAGGGTCTCGGCGCGCAGCAATTTTTCGCGATAGCGGCCGTAGAGCCGGTTCGAGGCGATATTCAGCGGTGCAGCAAGGATGAACGAGACGGCCAGCGCGATGGCAATAATGGCTAGCCATTCGCTGCTGAGCCAGCCACTGGAAACCGCAATGGCGGCGACAATGAGACCAAATTCACTGTAATTGGCCAAACTGAGACTACCCAGAAAGGCGGTGCGTGCGCGCAGTCGGAAGCGTGAAAACAGCCAGAAAAACAGACCGGTTTTCAGTGGTAACAGCACTACCAGCAGCAGAGCGATACCGACGGTCTGCGGTGTGAGTCCACCGGCAAGACCTATGGTGAGGAAAAAGCCCACCAGAAAAAGATCCTTGAAACTCAGCAAATGGCGGGCCAGTTCCTCCGATTTGGGATGCGAGGCCAGCAGTAGCCCCAGGATGAGTGCACCGAGATCACCTTTTATACCCACCACTTCAAATACAGCCGCACCACCCAGGGCCAGACTGAGCCCGAACAAAACCAGCAGCTCACCATGACCGGCTTTTTCCATTGCCAGTGTGAGCAAGGGTCGCAGCGGGATCAACCCTAACAGCAGCAGAGCCCAGGGCGTGGGAATCTTGCCGACGGAAAGCGCGAGAAACACCACGGCAATAATATCCTGCACAATCAACACACCAATGGCGATACGACCATACAGGGCAGACATGTCACCGGAGTCTTCCAGCACCTTGACCGCAAATACTGTGCTGGAAAAGCTCAGGGCGAAAGCGGCCAGCAGAACGCTGGTGAACTCAAGCTGGCTGAAAAACATCAGCCCGGCAAGACCAAGGGCATAGAATGTGATTGAAGCGAACAGCACAATAGCAACCATGTGCAGCGAGGCTACGGCCCAGACCTGGGGCATCAGCAGACTGCGCAGACGCAGCTTGAGGCCGATGATGAACAGCAGCAAAGTGATGCCCAATTGCGCAAACAGATCGAGGCCGGGCGTGCTGCGCATGCCCAGCGCGAATAGTAAAAAGCCGGTAATGAGATAACCCACCAGAGGCGGCAGGCCCGCCTGCCTGGCCCCCAGGCCGAGCAAAAAGGCGGCAGCAATAGCGAGGATTTCGGTCATGGGGCTTTCAGTCCCCGGAAAATTCGGCGACGGCCGGGGCATGGTCCGAGGGTCGCTCCAGCTTGCGGGGTTCCTTGTCCACATAACTGGCTGTGCAGCGTTTGCTCATGGCCGGGCTGGAAAGCAACAAATCGATACGCATACCGTGGTTACGACGAAAACCGGCCGCACGATAATCCCACCAACTATAAGTATTTTCATCCTGCTCAAACAGGCGGAAAGTGTCAGTTAATCCCATATCAATGAGGCGTTGAAAGGCAGCACGCTCCGGTGGACTGACGAGGATTCTGTCTTTCCAGCCCTCAGGATCCCATAAATCGCGGTCATCGGGCGCGATATTAAAATCGCCCACCACCACAAATTTTTCATGCTCCGCCAGCTGGCTTTCGATATATTTCTCCAGAGCCGCCAGCCAGCCCAGCTTGTACTCGTATTTTTCCGAACCCACCTCAGAACCGTTGGGCACGTACAAATTCAAAAAACGTACATCGCCGCCGTCAGTGTGTACCGTCGCACCGAGTACACGCCGCTGCGGATCATCCAGCCCTGGCAGATCAGTAACAACGTCGGAAGCCTTCGCCTTGCTCAGCAGCGCCACCCCGTTATAGGTTTTTTGTCCTGCAAAAGCGACGTGATAACCTGCCGCCTGAATATCTTCCAGTGGAAAATTATCATCAATCGTTTTGGTTTCTTGCAGTCCGAGTATGTCGGGCTGGTGTTCAGCCAGCCAGTCCAGCACATGCGGCAGGCGGACTTTCAGAGAATTAACGTTCCAGGAAGCGAGTTTCATTGTGTATTCCAGATGGTGTCTTGAAGCATTCGCCAATGCAAAGCGGCGCAACAAGTTGTTCAATAAACCCGTAATGATAACGTAGGTAACCTTTCACACGGTTGAAAATATTTAACCCGGGTGTTGCAAGTAACGGGTTTGTGGGCACATCCTGTGGGTTATCGTTTTCCCCGTCATTCCGGCGCAGGCCGGAATCCAGAGGTTTAACCCTCCGGACAAGCATTCCAGATTGGGAGCTTATGTTGTCGTGGCACTGACAAGTGGCGTGTTATAAACGCAGAGGTCGCAGAGACGCAAAGAATGCAGAGAAAAAACATTAAAAACTCTGCGTTCTTTGCGACCTCTGCGTTAAATGCCTGATGGCTTTTTAAAAATAGCGTGTTTTTAACGCTTAATTCACGTTTTAACACCAGGCAAGGGTTTGAGATCCGTAGCTGTGGCTACCCGGACAAAACCGCACCCAATGGGCTCACCACCGCATTGCCGCCCCGGTTCAGCACATGGGTATAAATTTGAGTGGTACGCACATCTTCATGTCCCAATTGTTCCTGTACCGTTCGGATATCCATGCCCCGCTCCAGCAAATGCGTGGCAAAAGAATGCAACGTATGACAACTGACGGGCTTGTGAATCCCCTGTTTCATTGCGCGCTGAATCGCCTTCTCATCAAAATGATGCCGCCGTTCCACGCCCGAACGAGGATCAATGCTGCGACGGCTCGACGGGAACACATACTGCCACGCCCATTCCGTTGGCGCATTGGGATATTTTCGTGCCAGAGCATGGGGAAGGTAAACACTGCCAAGACCATCTGCCAAATCCTTATCGTGTGTTTGCCGTCGATTTTCCAGGTGTCGTTGCAAAGGCACAATCAGCTCATCGGACAGCGTCACTACCCGGTCTTTCCCCCCTTTGCCGTTATGCACATAAATTGCACAGCGCAAAAAATCAAGATTCATCACCCGCAAGCGTAAACATTCCATCAATCGCAAACCGGAACCGTACATCAAACAGGCCGCAAGCCAATAAAGACCATCCAGCCCTTGTAGAACCGCTTGTACCTCTTCGCGCGTCAGCACCACTGGAATCTTTTGCCGTGTTTTGGCGCGCGCCACCCCTTTCAAGCCCTCAATGGGCTGGCCCAATACCACGCGATTAAAGAAACATCAAAGCATTAAAAGCCTGATTCTGTGTGCTGGGGGCAACATTGCGATCTACCGCCAAATGCGTCAAAAATGCTGTTACTTCCCGCGCCCCCATTTCACGAGGATGCCGCTTGTTATGGAAATAGATAAATCGCTTCACCCAGTCAATATAAGCTTTTTCGGTTTTCCGGCTGTAATGACGCACACGAATTGCATCCGAAACTGAGCACAGGAAAGGGGAAGAGTAACTTGTCGAGTCCATGACAGTGTTCCTTTAAATTATGCTGATGTTTTGTACAGTAATTTCTGTAGTCTAAAAATGCAAGCGGAATATTTCCCCACTTTGGGGTATTTCTGCATTCAATATCCCGGCCACACCCCAATATTCCGCAGAGCAAAATTTCCTGAAAATGCCAACTATCTTATTGAGTTTAATGATTTTTTAAAAAAATGAAAAAAAGAGCGAACAAAAAACAAACAAATGCACACTAAAAATGCCCTGTGCGATATCCCTAAAATGTCTTGTTTGCCCGTTTCAATATCCAGCATGATCAAGTCACTTTATACTCACCGTGAAAATTACCCCGGTAATAAGTCATTGATTATTTAGTGGGTTTGTTGGAGTATTTGGTGGAGCCGGGAATCATCGGCCAATAAATTTCCGGATTTTGGAGCGGGGTTATCCCCCACTTTGGGGTCCATTAAGCGTTAGGCCAAAATAGAAACGGAGTATATTTGTGGAATATTTATTAGCATATGTAGGGGTTGGGATATTCTTCGCCTTTATAGCGATATTCCATGAAATCTTCTCAAGAGATAAAATTTTTGTTGCATCATTATTGATGATCGTCTTTTGGCCGCTTATCGCAATAGCCGCTCCAGAAACATTATTTAGGTCACAATCGTCGTCGTCGTACTATCCGGATGATGTTGAAAACAATAAAGATATTTTAAAAGAAAAAATACAAGAATATTTAGCAACTGAATCAACTGGCATAAGTGAGAGTGAGCGAAATCGAATTTCTCGTGTAGCAAAATATGGGTATGATGAAGTCTGTATTTTTTCTGAAGATGCAGATTTTGAAGACATATTCAAAAAACTGTGGGACACCAATCTTCACCCAAAAATATATTATTCTTATCTTAGGTCAATCCGTTATCTTGATGAAAAATATGATCCAGAGCTAGAGCCAAAATTTAGTATAAACCCACCGGATTGGTATATCGGGTTTTCAAATGAATTTGTAAAATCAATATCAAAAATAGATCGTAAAAAGCAAGGTAGAATATTAGAGGCAATCAGCAAAATATCATTAAACCCGATTGAGGTTAAAGGTGATACGATTAAGCCTCTTACAGGCGATCTTAGTGGGCTATGGCGTTGTCGTTTAGGTCATGATCGTCTTTTATATTTTCCAGATATTGAGGCAAAAAGAATTGTGTTGATAACGTTCTCAGCTAGAGGTGATGTATATGAGTCTCCACCCAATGTATCAAATCTTGCTCGTGAGCTCAGGTGAGTTGTGACATTTTGTATAAGCCAAATTGGCCAGCCCTTTCAAGGTGAAAAATTAATCACCTGGTTCAATTCCTTGAAGTAGTTTTGCAGTAGAGACGTGCGGATGGTTCGAATATTTGTTGCGTTGAACGGGTGGCTTTTTCGGACCCCGACGAGATTTTAAAAATTTTGATAATGTGACATTATCTCAGCGAGCTGGAGCAGAATATCGACTAATGTTGGGAGGTCCATTGTTTGAAAGATAACCCATTCCTGATCAGGCAGGGCTATCATCATCCCATCGTAGGTGCGTGTTATATTTCCCGCAAGATAATAGCCAGATAATTCTTTTTTAATGGTGTTTTCTCCATGCCTGGCGCGTAATGCCGCTTTGACAACAGCCAGTATATTATAAGCAACGAGTGCTACACAAAAACTAAACAGAGCCGCTTTCGGATAACCCAACGTGTTCTGTTCACTTCCGAGTGTAGATGCGACTCCAGTTCTTGAAACATGGTTTCTATACTCCATCGTTGACGATAAAGTTCAGCGATCTCTTTTGCACTGACCCTTGTCTTTGGCAGATTGGTTAAAATAGCCATTTCCTTTTCACCATCGCGTGTTTCAGTCGCTAATTTCAGACGAATCCTGCGGTATTTTCGTACTTTTCCATCATCATCCACTATCTTGATCCATTGCTCATACAACGTCCCGGTG
>JAADIL010000049.1 GCA_013151355.1 Gammaproteobacteria bacterium | reverse complement strand
CGGAGGCACCCATGAACGCACTGCCTCTGATGACCGAATTACGCGGCAACTTGTTGTTAGACGAGCCCATGTCAAAACACACAAGCTGGCGCATTGGTGGTCCGGCAGACCGTTATTACCAACCTGCGGATATTGCAGATTTGTCACTGTTTTTATCGCAGCTACCGGAAAACGAACCAGTTTACTGGTTGGGCCTGGGCAGCAACCTGCTGGTGCGCGACGGTGGCATTCGCGGCACGGTGATTGCAACCAGTGGTGTGGTGGATGGACTGGAACAGATTGATGAAAAAACAGTGCGCGCCGAGGCTGGTGTGGCCTGCGCCAAAGTGGCGCGTTTTTGTGCGCGTGCAGGTCTTTCAGGCGCAGAATTCCTGGCCGGTATTCCTGGCACCATGGGCGGCGCACTGGCGATGAATGCCGGCGCCTTCGGTGGTGAAACCTGGGACGTAATAACAGCTGTTGAAACGCTGGATCAACAAGGTCAATGCCAGCATCGCCAGCCTGAAGATTTTGAAGTCGCCTATCGCCATGTGACCGGTCCAAAGGGCGAATGGTTTGTAGCTGCACAATTGCAGTTAGAGCCGGGCGGTGAGCCAGAAGCATTGCAGGCACGCATTAAAGCACTGCTTGCCAAACGTGGTGACAGTCAGCCCACATCGCTGCCCAACGCCGGTTCGGTGTTTCGTAATCCCGAAGGTGATTTTGCGGCACGCCTGATTGAGGTCTGTGGACTGAAGGGACAATGTGAAAATGCGGCCTGTGTCTCGGATAAACATGCCAATTTCATTATCAATACGGGTGGTGCAACGGCGCATGACATTGAAACCCTGATTAAACGAATCATGCAAGAGGTTGAAGAAAAACAGGCGGTACAGTTACAGCGCGAAATACACATCGTAGGTGAGACAGCATGACACTCTTCGCAACGATTTTTTTAACAATATTTTTCTTTGCGTTCTCTGCGTCTCCGCGTCTTTGCGTTGGATTTTCTGGAGGTCGTTTATGAGCAGCGTTGGCAAAGTTGCCGTACTCATGGGCGGGCTGTCAGCGGAACGTGACGTTTCCTTGCGCAGCGGCGTAGCAGTGCTGGCCGCGTTACAACGACAAAACATTGATGCGCATGGTGTTGACGTAGGACACGACATTGTTTCGGTTTTACTGGATGGCCGGTTTGATTGCGCGTTTATTGCCCTGCACGGACGGCGTGGTGAAGATGGTGTGATTCAGGGTGTACTGGAAACGCTGAACATTCCCTACACCGGTTCCGGCGTATTGGGTAGCGCACTGTCCATGGACAAGATACGCAGCAAACAGGTATGGCAGGCAGCAGGTTTGCCGACTCCGGCTTTTGCTGTGCTGAATGATGACAGTGACTGGTCCGCTGTGGTTGACGAGCTGGGTTTACCGCTGGCGGTGAAACCCGTACACGAAGGTTCCAGCCTGGGCGCGACCTGTGTGCAACAGCAGGAAGGTCTGGAACCGGCCTGGCGCAGTGCGGTGGAATTTGACGCAGCAGTGATGGCCGAACCCTGGATCATCGGTGAAGAATACACAGTCGGTATTTTGGACGGTGAAGCTCTGCCGGTGATTCGTCTGGAAACACCGCGTGAATTTTACGATTACGAAGCCAAATATAACGCTGACGATACACGATATCACTGCCCCAGTGGTTTGCCTGCGGCTGACGAGCAACAGTTTCAGGCATTGGCGTTGAGTGCATTCACGGCATTGGGTGCGAAGGGCTGGGGGCGTATCGATTTCATGTTAGACAAAAAGAATGAACCCTGGCTGCTGGAAAATAATACCGTTCCAGGGTTGACGGACCACAGTCTGGTGCCTATGGCAGCGCGGGCAGCAGGCATTGATTTTGATGAGCTGATTTTACGTATCCTGGCGGCAACAGCCGGGCTGGGCAGTGCGGAAGAAGTGGCCCATGGGTGCTAAACGCATTGTGAAAAAAGCCAGCGTGAAAAAAGTGCGCTCGCCCGTGAAGCCGATGCTTGAACGCTGGCTGACCCGTCGTTTGTTGGGAGGTGTGTTGCTGTTTGGCGGGTTGGGTGGTCTGTCAGGTTTCGCTGTGTGGCAGCTTGCCCAACCGGATACATTGCCGATTCAGCAAGTGAAGGTGAAGGGCGAGTTTCGTTATCTTGATAAGCAGGATTTGTACAAGGCAATCGGCGATCTGGCCAATGCCGGATTTTTTAATGTGGATGTGCGAGCCGTGAAACAGGCCGCCGAGGCGATGCCCTGGGTAGACAGCGCATCGGTGCGGCGAATATGGCCGGATACGTTACGCATTGATATTCGTGAGCAAATACCACTGGCCCGCTGGCAGGACGGTGGCATGGTGAATCGGCATGGTGATGTTGTGTCGGTCGTGGCGACAGATGCACTGGATGATTTGCCGGTTTTTAACGGGCCTGAAGGTACGGCAAAAATACTCGCCAAACGTTACCAGTTGTTATCAGTGCCACTGGCAAAAATGGAGCTGGCTGTGGTGACGCTAACGCTGAGTGAACGACGTGCATGGCAGGTGTCGCTTGATAACGGCATGCACCTGTTGTTCGGTCGGGCGATGCTGGATACACAGTTATCACGTTTCGCCAATGCGTACAGCAGCGTGCCTGCTGAAAAGCTGGAGAATATTCAGTCGGTGGATTTACGTTATACCAACGGTTTTGCCGTGCGCTGGAAGAAACTTGCGAACAAGTCGATGCCTGGTTAAAGCGATAAAATGACAAAGCAAAAAATGATAAAACAACATTCGAAAAATAATTATTGGATCGATGAATTCCCGGGTCCTGCAAGTGCTCGCACTCACTCAGCACAAGCACGATTACTTGCAGGACCCGGGGAACAGATGTTTTTCCGGGGAAGGCAGTGATGAGCAAAAAGTCTGATCAAAATTTGTTGGTAGGTCTGGATATCGGCACTTCGAAGGTGGTGGCGATTGTGGCGGACCTGACCCCGGAGGGTGGGATCGACATTATCGGTATCGGTTCACACCCTTCCCGTGGTCTGAAAAAAGGTGTGGTGGTGAATATCGAATCCACTGTGTTATCGATTCAGCGCGCAGTAGAAGAAGCGGAATTGATGGCAGGTTGCCAGATTGATTCGGTGTATGCGGGTATTGCGGGTAGTCATATTCGCAGTTTGAATTCGCACGGCATTGTGGCGATACGCGACAAGGAGGTCATGCAGGCCGATGTGGAGCGGGTGATTGATGCCGCGCGGGCCGTGGCTATTCCGGCGGATCAAAAAGTGCTGCACATTTTGCCGCAGGAATTTTTGATCGACAATCAGGAAGGAATACGTGAACCGGTGGGCATGTCCGGTGTGCGCCTTGAAGCCAAGGTACATATGGTGACCGGTGCGGTGAGTGCGGCGCAAAACATTATCAAGTGTGTGCGTCGTTGCGGACTGGAAGTAGACGATGTGATTCTCGAACAATTGGCATCCAGCTACGCAGTATTGACCGAAGATGAAAAAGAACTGGGTGTGTGTCTGGTAGACATGGGTGGAGGTACTACCGATATCGCGGTGTTTACCGACGGCTCGATTCGCCACACCGCAGTGATTCCTATTGCCGGTGATCAGGTGACCAATGACATTGCGGTGGCGCTGCGTACGCCGACGCAATACGCAGAGGAAATCAAAATTAAATATGCCTGTGCGTTAACACAACTGGCCAGCCCGGAAGAGAGCATCGAAGTGCCCAGTGTTGGTGACCGGCCGCCACGGCGTTTGGCGCGACAAACGCTGGCTGAGGTGATTGAGCCGCGTTATGAAGAATTATTGATTCTGGTGCAAAACGAATTGCGGCGTAGTGGTTTTGAGGAATTATGCGCTGCTGGCATCGTGCTCACCGGTGGCTGTTCAAAGATGGAAGGTGTGATTGAACTGGCGGAAGAGATTTTCCACATGCCTGTGCGTCTGGGAATGCCCCAGCATGTTTCAGGGCTGGTGGATGTAGTACGAAATCCAATTTACGCGACAGGTGTCGGTCTGTTGTTGTACGGACATAAACACCATGGTGAAAACCATAAAGAACGCAAGAGTGAATGGAACGGTAAAGGTTTGTGGTCACGAATGAAGAGCTGGTTCCAGGGAAATTTTTAGGTCATTTTTTAAATAACGTTTGAAAACCAAATTATTCAACAGGAGGGCAAGACAATGTTCGAGCTGATGGAAACCAATATTGCAGGAGCAGTTATTAAAGTCATCGGTGTCGGTGGCGGTGGCGGAAATGCGGTTGAGCACATGGTGGCGCAAAACATCGACGGTGTTGAATTTATTTGCACCAATACCGATGCACAGGCACTGAAAAACTCTGCGGCACGCACCGTGCTGCAAATGGGTAATAACATCACCAAGGGATTGGGTGCCGGAGCCAATCCGGATGTGGGTCGGCAAGCGGCGCTGGAAGATCGTGACCGCATCGTCGAGCTGGTGGAAGGCGCTGATATGGTCTTTATTACCGCAGGTATGGGAGGTGGTACGGGCACGGGTGGTGCGCCGGTAGTGGCACAAATTGCCAAAGATCTGGGTGTGTTGACAGTGGCAGTGGTCACCAAGCCTTTTCCCTTTGAAGGCAAAAAACGTATGGCCATTGCCGATCAGGGCATCAAGGAGTTATCCGAATACGTTGATTCACTGATTACCATTCCTAACGAAAAGTTGATGGATGTACTGGGCAAGGACGTTTCTCTGCTGGATGCTTTCAAGGCGGCCAATGACGTGTTGCTGGGTGCGGTGCAGGGGATTGCGGATTTGATCACTCGCCCGGGTCTGATTAACGTTGACTTTGCCGACGTGCGCACAGTGATGTCTGAAATGGGGATGGCGATGATGGGTACCGGTTTCGCAATCGGCGAGGGTCGTGCCCGGGCGGCGGCGGCATCGGCAGTGGCCAGCCCGCTGCTGGAAAGCGTCGATCTGGCCGGTGCGCGAGGCATTCTGGTGAATGTGACGGCAGGACTGGATATGTCCATTGGCGAGTTCGATGAAGTTGGCAGCACCGTCAAGGAGTTTGCCTCGGACAATGCCACGGTGGTGGTGGGTACGGTCATCGATCCGGAGATGTCCGAAGGGTTACGAGTAACGGTGGTGGCTACCGGGCTGGGGCAAAAATTACAGACCAGCGTGGAAAAACCGGTGGTGTTGGTGGCTCCCGAAGGCCCGGATGGTACGGTAGACTACGGTCAGCTGGACAGACCCACGGTGATTCGCAACAAGGTTGCCAGTGAGCGTTATGCCACGGGCGCTGATGGTAATCTGGATTATCTGGATATTCCGGCATTTTTGCGACGTCAGGCGGATTAAGTGTCGCTGAAGCAACGCGTGTCGGCTATTTGTGATTTATGAGGGACCGACGAGTGATTGAAGGTTGTGAACGTGTTCACTCACACAGAGTAGGCACAATCAGGAGGGCTATGGTAGAATTTCCCGCCCTGTGTGCCTGGTTTGGGCGATAGCAGGAGGTAATTGTGGTTAGCCAGATGATTCGACAACGGACACTAAAAAATATCATTCGTGCAACGGGCATTGGCCTGCACACCGGCGAAAAGGTCTACCTGACCTTGCGTCCTGCTGCGGTGGATACCGGAATTGTATTTCGCCGGGTTGATCTGGACGTGCCTGTCGAGATCGCGGCAACCCCGGACAACGTGGGTGACACGCGTCTCTCCACCACGCTGATTCATAATAATGTACGGGTTTCTACAGTTGAGCACCTGCTTTCGGCCATGGCCGGACTAGGTATCGACAATGCCTACATTGATGTCAGCGCTCCTGAAGTGCCCATCATGGATGGTAGCGCGGGGCCTTTTGTATTTTTGATTCAGTCCGCAGGCATCGAAGAGCAAAATGCTGCCAAGCGTTTTATTCGCATCAAAAAGTCGGTAATCGTGGAAGATGGTGACAAATGGGCGCGTTTTGATCCCTTTGAGGGTTTCAAGGTTTCATTCAATATCGATTTTCAGCATCCGGTATTTCAAGCCCAGTCACAGACCACCACAGTTGATTTTTCCAGCACCTCTTTTGTGAAGGAGGTTAGCCGGGCGCGCACCTTTGGTTTTATGCGCGACATCGAACAGTTGCGTGAAAATAATCTGGTGCTGGGTGGCAGTCTCGATAATGCCGTCGTGATGGATGATTATCGTGTGCTTAATGAAGATGGTCTGCGTTACCGTGATGAGTTTGTTAAACACAAAGTGCTGGATGCCATCGGTGATCTGTATTTGCTCGGTTGCAGTCTGATTGGCGAATTCAGTGGTTACAAATCAGGCCATGAACTCAACAATCGCCTGTTGCGGACTTTGCTGGCCAACGAAGATGCCTGGGAAGCGGCAACTTTTGATGACCCCAAACTGGCTCCCATTTCTTACACTCACCCCCTGTTAGCGAATTAATCGCGAAACTGTTATTTTGCGTGCTGCCGTCACAGGGGTGGCCGCATTGTTTGTTAATTGTTCATATTTTCCCAAAAAAACCTTAATTTGTTGTTTCTGACCCGATATGCTTGTCAGTCCGGGTGCTTGTTGGTACCTTTGGCGACCCGTTTTGCGCCCTTTGGTTACATTGCCGCCATAAAGATATGATCGCAAAGTTGTAGCGTGTGACCGTAAAAATATTATTTATAACTGATGGTTTGGCCAGGTTGATATGCTGGTGCCGAAACAATTGTAAGGGTGTCTCCTGACCGTTGTGAGGTCGAATTATTGCTCGTTGGTGCGCTCATGTCGGGAGAGACGGTAAAGTGCTTCGGCAAGTTCGGGGTCTTCTGTGCCAGAGGCTGCGCTTTCCAGGAAATGTGCGCTGGTGGCAGACAGGTTGGCGCGGCGTGGTGGCGCGGGCGGTGGATTGAGGCTGGCAGGCTGTATTTTAAACTGCACCTTTTGCAACTTTTGCAGGCCGGGCAGCGTTTTAAGTGAACGCAGGATTGTTGGAGCCTGATAGCGCAACCGGGTTAACCAGGCGGGAGTGTCTGTGGTGATGACTGCCGTCTGCTCACGCAGATTGGCGACGGTGACGTGTGCTGCGAGACGTGCATCAAGGCTGTCGCGCAGGGCCTGTGTCAGTTGTTGCAGGTATTGGGCGTGTTCGAGCAGTGAGTTCAGCGCACTGCCCCGACGTGAGAGAATTTTGGCTACGGATCTGGATGACATGGTTTGTTATTCTGACAGTAATTCGCCGCATTGTCTGGATTTTGGCGGCAAATGTTGCAGTTATTGGCAAAAATGCCGATATACGAGTGATAGTACCTTGAAGCGTAATTATTCGAAGTAAAGGGTTGTTTAAACGATGAACATCATTTTTATCGGCAAGCGCGGACGACAGACCAGAACCCTCAAGTTGGGTTCCCCCGGCGTTGTTTTGGGTGCAGCACTGGCGTTGATGATTATCCCGTCGCTGATGTTTTATGGTGGCTATTTTACGGCTACGCAGTCCACACCGGACCAGGAAAAGGTGTTGTTGACCGCCTGGCAGGGTGAGATGGACGTGCAGCGCGAAGAAATTGCCAGCGCTCGCCAGAAAGTTGATGAAGATATAGATGCCCTGGCTCTGCGCCTGGGTGAGTTGCAGGCCAGAGTTATTCGTCTGGACGCCCTGGGTGAGCGCCTCACCAAGATTGCCAAACTGGATCGTGGGGAATTTGATTTTTCCAGTTCGCCCGCTGTAGGTGGGCCTGAAAGTACGGTGGTTGTGGGTTCTATTGCCGTACCGGATTTTCTTGAGTCGCTGGAATCACTTTCAAAACAGGTAGATGACCGTAGTGCCCAGCTGGGTTTGCTGGAAACCATGCTGATGAGCCGCAATCTTGAAGATGAAGTGAGCCCTGCGGGGCGTCCGATCAAACGTGGCTGGATTTCTTCTTACTACGGTATGCGCACGGACCCTTTCACGGGGCGTCGTGAGCACCACAAAGGGATGGATCTGGCAGGCAAGGATGGCAGTGACGTGATCTCTGTGGGTGCCGGTGTGGTGACTTGGGCAGGCGACCGTTATGGTTACGGCAAGCTGGTGGAGGTGAATCACGGTAATGGCTATGCCACGCGCTATGGTCACAGCAAACAGGTGCTGGTGCAGGTGGGTGATGCTGTGAAAAAAGGACAGGTATTGGCGCTGATGGGTTCCACTGGCCGTTCCACTGGACCTCATGTGCACTTTGAAGTGTTGTACAAAGGCAAGGCTGTCGATCCCAAAAAGTATATTTTGGCAGCACGTTAGGCCCATTTCCTTCTTGTGGCCATGCCGAATCCGGCGTGGCCATTCTCTAAAGCTCTGATCCCCGCTATAATCCCCAGGCTTTGACCGGGATGGATATTGCCATCACTGATACGTTTGCCGTATTTTGTCTGGGCAGACACGGAAAACAAGCGTAAAAGCGTTAGCTTGAAATTACAGCAAACACACACAATAAAAACCTACGACAAAGATGCATAACCCAAAACTATGGCAAGCAATTTTCTGAATAAAATTTTCGGTAGTCGCAATGCTCGGCTGCTTAAACGTCTCAACAAAGTGGTGTCAGAAATCACTTCAATGGAAGCCGGGGTCGCACCGCTTTCGGATGAAGAACTTCGCGCCAAAACGGATGAGTTTCGTGAGCGTGTCGCTAATGGTACGACTATTAACGATTTGCTGCCCGAAGCTTTTGCTGTGGTGCGGGAGGCTGGCAAGCGCGCGCTGAACATGCGTCACTTTGAATGTGCAACTGATCGGCGGCATGGTGCTCAACGATGGCAAGATTGCGGAGATGCGTACCGGTGAAGGTAAAACACTGGTGGCGACGCTGGCCGTGTATCTCAATGCCCTGTCAGGCAAAGGCGTGCACCTGGTGACGGTTAACGATTATCTGGCAAAACGTGATGCCGAGTGGATGGGCAAACTATACAACTTCCTTGGGCTTTCCGTCGGAGTGATCCTTTCCGGTCAGGATGCTGAACAAAAACGCGAAGCCTATGCAGCGGATATTACCTACGGTACCAACAATGAATTTGGTTTCGATTATCTGCGCGACAATATGGCCTTCAGCACTGAAGACAAGGTGCAGCGTGATTTGCACTTCGCCATTGTTGATGAGGTGGACTCCATTCTCATTGATGAGGCGCGTACCCCGCTGATTATTTCCGGTCCTGCGGAAGACAGCTCCGAGTTGTATGAAAAAATCAACGCTATTGCACCCAAACTGGTGCTACAGGCGAGCGAGAAGCTCGAAGAAGGTGAAGAAGAAGGCGATTATTACCTCGAAGAAAAGAGCAAACAGGTATTTCTCACCGAGCTGGGACATCAGCATGTGGAGGAATTTCTGGTTGAGGTGGGTTTGTTGGGTGAAGACGAAAGCCTGTATGACGCCGCCAACATAAAGCTTATGCATCATGCCAATGCTGCCTTGCGTGCGCACACGCTGTTTCAGCGCAATGTGGATTACATCGTCAAAAACAATGAAGTGATTATTGTTGATGAATTTA
>JAADIL010000198.1 GCA_013151355.1 Gammaproteobacteria bacterium | reverse complement strand
TCTTCGGCGGAGGCATCACGAATATCAATAACCTTCACGTCAAAATTGAGTTGCACACCTGCCAGTGGATGATTGCCATCGATGGTGACGGTATCATCTTCCACCCCGGTCACAGTGACCGTCATCATCTCGCCTTCCGGGCCTTCAGCGTGAAATTGCATACCTGCTTCAATCTCGGCATCCGTCGGAAACATTTCCCGTGACACGCTTTCCTGGCGCGTATTATCGCGTTCTCCGTAACCGTCTTCGGGTGATACGGTAACCTTCAACTCATCGCCTGATACCTTGCCAGTCAGTGCATTTTCCAAACCCGGAATAATATTGCTGGCACCGTGCAGGTACAAAAAACTGCCATCATCAGATTTATCGATGACAGTGCCTTCATCATCGGTGAGGGTGTAGTGCAGGGTGACTACTTTGTTTTCTGCGATGCTCATGTGAAACCTCTGATTATAAGTGGACTATTTATGGTTTGGTGATTCAGGTTGCAGAGGTGCGGAGGCTCAGAGTTTTTTATTTGTTTTCTCTGCATTCGCTGCATTTATTACTCGATGTCTAACAATATCGATCAGGGTTTACGCGCCCTGGCATAAGCCGCCTCGGAGAGTTCATTCCAGCCATCATTGGTATCTGCAAAGGTTTTGTATGCCTGATAAATACGTTTGAAGTCGGCATCTTTGGTGGCTTCTTCCTCCAGTACTACTTTCGACAGCTTGCGCAATTCGGCGATTACTTCGTCCGGAAATGCGTAAACCTGTACATTGTATTCATTTTTAAGTGTCGCAAGGGCTTCGAGGTTTTTCGCTTCAAACTGCGCCAGCATCCACAGGTTGGATGCGGAAGCTGCAATTTCGATAGTTTTTTGCAGGTCCGGCGAGAGGGTGGCCCAGGCTTTGGAGTTTACATTCAGTTCCAGCACCGGGCCGGGCTCGTGCCAGCCGGGGTAATAATAGTATTTGGCGGCACGATACAGGCCGAGACGTTCGTCGTGAAAAGGTCCGACCCACTCAGTAGCGTCGATGGTGCCGCGATCCAGTGCAGTGTAAATTTCACCACCCGCCATTAGCACGGGGGTGCCGCCCGCCTTGGCAAACACTTTGCCGCCGAGACCGGGAATACGCATTTTCAGGCCTTTCAGATCGGCAACGGTGTCGATCTTTTTATTGAACCAGCCGCCCATTTGTACACCGGTGTTACCCATGGGAAAAGGTACCAGATTATGCGGCTTGTACAGCTCGCGCCACAGTTCCAGTCCGCCACCCGCGTATAGCCACGAATTCATGCCCTGCGCATTCATGCCAAAAGGTACAGCGGTGAAAAATTGCCCGGCGGGGATTTTTCCTGCCCAGTAATAGGCAGCACCGTGGCTCATTTCCACCGAGCCCTGGGAAACGGCATCGAAGGCTTGCAAGGGTGGCACTAACTCACCACCCGCATAAACCGTGATAGTGAGCCGACCATTGCTGAGCGTTTTTACATCGCTGGCAAAACGCTCCACACCTTCCTGAAAAATGGGAAAGTTTGGTGGCCAGGTGGTGACCAGTTTCCACTTGTAGGTTTTGTTTTCCGTGGCGGCTGTCGTCGTCGGTGTACCGGATTGACCACAAGCACTCAATGCCAGTATGGCAAAAAGAGTCAGAAAAACAGGTAACTTGCTTTGAGACATAATGTTGTCCTTTATTATTTATTTATCTAAATTCGGGCTTCTTCTTCACTCCGGGGGAGTAAAGTGAATGAGGGATGTAATAAGGAAGAAATTCAATTGGGTGGTCGATTGTCCTGGAATCCAGGATTATGCTGGCTGCAAATTCGCGTATTCCATCATCAGCCATTTGCTGCCAATACCGTCAAAATTCACCTGCACCCGTGCCTGTGCACCCTGGCCTTCCACGTTAAGCACTACGCCATCTCCAAATTTGGCGTGCAGCACACGCTGGCCAAGCCGCATGCCAGTAGTGGATGTTGTCTGCGCGGAGGAAAAGCTCACCGAGCTGCTGGCGACATGACTAACGCTGCCACCCATGCGCACTTCTTCCATTAACCCGGCGGGAATTTCACTGATGAAACGCGAGCGGTGTGGATACGTTTCGTTGCCGTACAGGCGACGGGTTTCGGCATGTGTCAGATACAGACGCTGACGGGCGCGGGTGATGCCCACATAACAAAGGCGGCGCTCCTCGGCGAGACGGCCGGGTTCGTCCAGCGACATTTGATGCGGAAACAGGCCTTCTTCCACGCCGGCCAAAAATACCAGCGGAAATTCCAGACCTTTGGCAGAATGCAGGGTCATCAGTTGCACACCATCCTGCGAGCCATCGGTTTGCTTGTCGCCTGCTTCCAGTGCCGCATGAGATAAAAACGCAGACAGTTCATCCATTTCCTCTTCGTCTTCCGGCGTTTCTTCCTGCTCAAAGTAACGTGCGGCGTTAACCAGTTCTTCCAGATTTTCCACCCGGGCCTGTCCCTTTTCACCACGGTCTTTTTTATAGTGGTCAAGCAGGGTGCTGTGATGCAGGGTGTGCTCTAACTGCTCGTAGAGATCCATGCCACCGGTGTCGCTGGCCAACCGGGTGATCAATTCAAGAAATGCACCCAGTGCGGAGGTGGCCCGTGCGGGTAACAGTTTTTGCTCAACCACGGCCTGCGCAGCTTGCCATAAGGCGATATTGTGCTCGCGGGCGTAGTCACGCGCAGCGCTGATGGTTTTGTCACCGATGCCGCGTGTGGGTGTATTGACCACTCGTTCAAAGGCTGCGTCGTCATGTCGGTTGGCAACAAGGCGCAAATAGGCCAGTGCATCCTTGATTTCTGCGCGCTCAAAAAAACGCATGCCGCCGTAAACACGATAGGGAATACCGGCCTGTATCAGCGCTTCTTCGATTACCCGCGACTGTGCATTGGAGCGATAAAGAACAGCGTTGTCCCGATAGGGGTTGCCATCATCTACCCAGTTCTGGATTTGCTCGCTAATAAAACGTGCTTCGTCACGTTCATTGAACGCAGAATAAAGCTGGATGGCCTCGCCATCTTCATCAGCAGTCCACAGATTTTTACCCAGGCGGTCATCGTTGTTGGCGATCAGCGCGTTGGCGGCGTTGAGAATATTCGCCGTGGAGCGGTAGTTCTGTTCCAGTTTTATGGTGTGGGTGCCGGGAAAATCGCGTGTGTACTGCTGGATGTTTTCGATCTTCGCGCCACGCCATCCATAAATCGACTGATCGTCATCACCCACGGCAAATACCCTGGATGTTTTGCCTGCGAGAACCCGCACCCAGGCGTACTGAATGCTGTTGGTGTCCTGAAATTCGTCCACCAGAATGTGTCGAAAACGGCCCTGGTAATGCGCCAGCAGGTGTGGGTTTTTCAGCCACAGCTCATGCGCGCGTAACAGCAACTCGGCAAAATCCACCAGCCCCGAGCGCTGACACATTTCTTCGTAAGTCTGATAAATGCGGATCATTTGTTTTTGATAAGGGTCATCGAAATGTTCGATATGCTCGGGGCGCTGCCCCTCATCCTTGCGCGCATTGATAAACCACTGCGCCTGTTTTGGTGGCCACTGTGTATCATCCAGTTCGAGGCTGCGGATCACCCGCTTGATGGCACGTTGCTGGTCTTCGCTGTCGAGAATTTGAAACGTTTGCGACAGGCGGGCATCTTTCCAGTGAGTGCGCAGCAAACGATGGGCCAGGGAATGAAAGGTGCCCACCCACATACCGCTCACTGGTTGTTTGAGTAATGCTTCGATACGGCCGCGCATTTCCGCTGCCGCCTTGTTGGTGAAAGTGACGGCAAGGATGCCGTACGGCGACAGACCTTCAGTGGCCACCAGCCAGGCGATACGATGTACCAGTACCCGGGTTTTGCCGCTGCCAGCGCCAGCCAGCACCAGCACATTTTCTGGCGGGGCACACACCGCCTCGCGCTGGGCCTCGTTGAGATCATCAATAATGTGGGAAACGTCATTCATCCCGGCATTCTACCAGATGGGCCGAATCTGGTGAACGTTGCGAAGCAGTGGTCAGCGTTATCCCCGGGCCACCCGGCAGTTTCTGCGAATTTTGTGGTAGCACACATCCTGTGCAGCATTACCGGATTTGGTTATTGTTAAGGGACGTGCACGCAATAAGGTCCCGATCTTGCGTCTCGTCTTCAGCCCGTCTTCGCCTAAAGCGCCTACTGTTGGTGCCCGTTCTTCAATCACAAAAGCTCGAAATAGAACGACTATCTCCTGCACTTTTGTTCAAAGCTTCCGCATCCATGATCCATGCTCACGCCCCTTACCTACATCCCTGTAGGCAATCAGAACGAACACCAACAGTAGGCGCTTTAGGCGAATACAGACTAAATATGAACACCAGACCGGGATCTTATTGCGTGCACGTCCCTGATGCATGGCGATGACACAGAAAAAGATGCGTTTAACAACGAATTAATGAAAAGTGGCTATTTTACGTTAGGTATGGCTGGCAATGAAGCGGACAAAATACACATTCGTCTATGGTTGATCACAGTGCCAGACACGTCGCAAACAAACGCTCCTGGAAAACGCTTCTGCCAATATAAATTTCAAACGTGCAAATCATGAATTTTCCAGCAGAACCACTTCCGTTTCTTTGTCAAAATCCTTTAGTTGCTGCCCGGGCATTAACCTCACGGGCAACTGTTGATTACGGTGAGTAGATGATACTGACCAGGTTATGGAGCGCACGCTCCTGTGGGTTCAATTCCCCGTCAGCTTGCTACGGGGTTGTTTATTGTGGTGATTCTGAAGGTTTGTCCAGAAATTCGCCCCTCGAAACCAGAAACTGATAACATATGCTTCCGACATTTTTTATGACTTCAGGTATCCCGTGAGTAACTCCGATTCCAGGCCCACCCCATTAAGCTACCGCGACGCCGGTGTAGACATCGACGTTGGTAACCAGCTGATCGAACGCATCAAACCCATTGCCAAAGCTACCCGTCGCCCTGGCGTGCTGGACAGTATCGGTGGCTTCGGCGCATTGTTTGAGATTCCGATGGACCGCTATCAACAACCGGTGCTGGTATCAGGTACAGATGGTGTTGGCACCAAGCTCAAACTGGCCATGGAAATTGGCAGGCACGACAGCATTGGCATCGACCTGGTCGCCATGTGTGTTAACGATCTTATCGTCGCCGGTGCTGAACCGCTGTATTTCCTCGACTACTATGCTACCGGCAAGTTATCACTGGACATGGCTGAGGCGGTGATCAGTGGTATCGGTGAAGGCTGCCAACAGGCAGGCTGCGCGCTGGTCGGAGGTGAGACCGCCGAGATGCCTGGTATGTATGAAGGCGACGACTACGATTTGGCTGGTTTTTGCGTCGGCGTGGTGGAAAAATCCAACATTATCGATGGCAGTAAAGTCGCCATTGGTGACGTACTCATTGGACTTGCCGCCAGCGGCCCGCACTCCAACGGTTATTCGCTGATCCGCAAGATCATCGAAGTGAGCGGTGCGAATCTTGACGAAGATTTCCACGGCAAACCGCTGGGCGAGACCCTGCTGACACCGACCCGCATTTACGTCAAGGCCTTATTGGCCTTGTTGGCAAAAGTGGACGTGCACGCTCTTGCTCACATCACCGGTGGAGGCCTGCTGGAAAATCTGCCACGGGTTATGCCCACAGGTACCCGGGCTGTCATTGATAGCCAAAGCTGGCAGCGCCTGCCGATATTCGACTGGTTGCAGACAAACGGCAATGTTGCTGATGACGAAATGTACCGCACCTTTAATTGCGGTGTGGGCATGGTATTGTGTGTGGCCGGGGTCGATGCGGAGCAGACTCTGACCCTGCTCGCCGAACAGGGTGAAAACGCCAGCATCATTGGCAGGATTGAAACGGCGACGGGTGATAGTGAGCAAGTCGTTGTCAATTAAGATGGTGGCAGATGATGACTGATTTATCACCTTGTATGAAGTAGTGGTACGCCGTCAATATAATTTGGACAATGTATTAGCCGGGAGTTCTCTGACTCAGCAATTCTTCGCCTGTCCTGGGTGGTATTTGAAAATAATAACCTTGTTCGGTTAATTGTTGCATGACATCGTTTACATTTGCCTGGGCCAATTGACGTTTGGCGGATAATTCCAGGCTGATGACCAGCTCCAGTTGCCCCAGCATGTCCACCAGAGCTTGTGGCACGCGGGAAAAATCATCCCTTTTTTCGATGTACAGATAATGGCCGATTTTTTTGGTGCCCTTATAAATGCTGCACTGCATGGGTGTCTCCGATGTGTCTGTTTTTGCCAAAATTATGGCGGAAACGCTGATATTAATGCAGTCAATGTTTTACTGCTACGCCTGTACAAAATTGCCGTGCTCGTCTATAGCTTAGGCAGTGATGGGCAAGACAGGAGGAATTCTCATGGCAGTGGCAGCGATATTACGGGAGTATCTCAATCGCTGGGGTGTGGAGTATGAGGTGGTGCCTCATGCGCATACCAGCAGCAGTCTGGAAACGGCAGAGGCAGCGCATGTGCCCGGCGATAAACTTGCCAAGTGCGTGGTGACGGAAGACTATCGTGGTTATCTTATGGTGGTGGTACCAGCCAGTCACGAGGTGGAGTTTGCCCGTCTGGATGAGCAGCTGGATCGTCGTCTGGAACTGGCGACCGAAGAAGAACTGGCAGATATCTTTGTCGATTGCGAGTTAGGCGCCATTCCACCGCTGGGCGAGGCCTATGGTGTTGATGTTGCCATAGATCACCGTCTGGCCGAGTGTGATGATGTTTATTTCGAGGCGGGCGATCATGCCGAATTACTGCATCTTCGAGGCGAGGATTTTCGTGACCTGATGGCCGGTGCCGAACACGGTAATTACAGTCGGCACTTATAGAAATCAGGTAGGGCGTCAGGTGTTTTTCTCGCGTCGTGCGCGTACTGCGGCGGCGAGTTCGTGTAACAGTGGTACGCTGTCTTCCCAGCTGATGCAGGCGTCGGTGATGCTCTGCCCGAACAGCATGTCCGGCTCGCTGGTGATATCCTGTCGGCCTTCCTGCAAGTGGCTTTCAATCATTGCTCCTTTGATGCGTGTGTCGCCCGCAGCGATCTGTGTGGCTACGTCCCGGGCCACTGCAATTTGGCGTTGATGTTTTTTGTTGCTGTTGGCGTGGCTGAAATCAATCATCAGTCGTGGTACCAAACCGTCGTTTTGAATTTCCCGTGAGGCTGCTTCAACACTTTGTGTGTCGTAATTGGGTTCGCTGCCGCCACGTAAAATGATGTGACAGTCCTCGTTGCCGGAGGTGGTAAAAATAGCCGAGCAACCAGCCTTGGTCAGTGATAAAAAATAATGTGGCTGGCTGGCAGCGCATACCGCATCAATGGCGATTTTGAGGTTGCCGTTGGTGCCGTTTTTAAAACCCACAGGGCAGGACAGACCGGAGGCCAGCTCACGATGAGCCTGGCTTTCGGTGGTACGTGCGCCGATGGCGCCCCAGCTGATGAGGTCGGAAATATATTGCGGCGTAATCAGGTCGAGATACTCGGTACCTGCGGGTACGCCCATGTTATTGATGTCGCACAGTAATTGACGTGCCAGACTCAGTCCGTAGTTGATCTCGAAGCTGCCATTGAGGAGGGGATCATTAATCAGCCCTTTCCAGCCCACTGTGGTGCGCGGTTTTTCAAAATAGACACGCATGATAACCAGTAGATCATCGGCCAGTTCTTCGCGTTGGACTTTGAGGCGTGAAGCATATTCCAGCGCAGCTTTGGAATCGTGAATGGAACAGGGGCCGATGACCACCAGCAGGCGATCATCCAGCCCATGCAAAATATTGTGCACGTCCTGACGGGCCTGGGCCGTGGTGTGTGCGGCCGCGTCAGAAAGTGGGTGTTCTTCAATCACCGTTTGCGGTGCTACCACTTCTTTGATGGCCTGAATGCGTAAATCGTCTGTTTTATGTTGTGTTGGCATAATGCGTGATATTGCTGTGAAATTAGCGACCTATTGTCGCTTAAAGCACCTCCCTCGTCGAGTTTGTGATGCATACAAGCTTCAGGCAGACTGCGGCGAGTTGATGACAGGGATAGAAAGATGACGCGATTGGTGTCTTTTGATAAAAAACAGCGGGTAAGAAATTCCGGGCGAACACGGTTGGTGACTGGCCTGTGCCTGTTGTTGGGTTTGGTGTCAAGTGTGCCTGCGGCGGCCTGGCATTTGCCGAAATGGGAATTCGGATTGGGTGCAGGAGTATTGAGTGTACCTGACTATCGTGGTGCCAGTGGCCGGAGAAATATCTGGTTGCCGGTGCCGTATGCTGCCTACCGGGGAAATCGTTTCAAAGTGGATGAAGAAGGTATGCGAGGCGAATTGTTGCAAAAAAACCGGATGCATCTGGACCTCAGTGTGGCAGGCAGTCTGCCAGTGTCCAGTGGTGGGAGTGTGCGTGCAGGCATGTCGGATCTGGATCCCATCGGTGAAATAGGCCCTTCGCTGAAATTTTTTTTGGGACAGCAAGGTCATCGCCACAAGGGCTGGGAGCAGCAGTGGTGGTTGCGCATGCCACTGCGGGCGGCGTTGTCGGTGGGGAATCCGTTGATTGGTCACCAGGGCTGGGTGTTTTCACCCTATCTTAACTGGGTATGGATAAAAGGAGGGGAGCGTGCGCGCTGGCGCTGGAATTTGTCTGCCGGGCCCATTTTCGCGAATCGACAGTACCATGAATATTTTTACACCGTGTCTGATCGTTACGCCAATGCCGGTCGGCCTGCCTATGATGCGACGACGGGGTACAGCGGCAGTCGAATGACACTGGGTCTGTCAATGAATTCCAAAAAGTGGTTTGCGGGTGCCTTTGTGCGTTACGACGATTTGCACGGTGCAGCATTTGATGACAGTTCGCTGGCGGAAACTCACAGTTACCTGGCAGTGGGTGTGGGGATATCGCGGGTATTTATGCAGTCCAGCGAATATGCACCACACGCATCTCAGGTACACCGTTAGTACAATCACCCGGTTTATGGGAAGACGATGGGGTCACTGATCAGATACCAGCGTTTGCTTTCCGGGAAATATTTCCATTCATGACGATGCTTTAAACGGCGTTCGCGTAAATCATCGGTATTGTAATAATGCAGGGTGACGGTTTGTTTCATGACAAGTTTTTGTTGGTCAAATTTTTGTCCGGATGATTCGTATTTGGTCACTCGAATATTTTCCATATTGGCAGGGATGGTGGCCTCCTGGTCTGCCTTCCATTTGTGATAGGAATAGGCGGCATCAAATTTGGCCCAGCGCACAGCCTTTTCGTAGCCGCGCAGGGTTTTGTTGAGATTGTCCATCATCTCGCCCTGAGTGGCGCAGGCACTGAGCAGCAGAGCAGCAAGACTGAGTCCGAACCAGCCCGGGAAGGGGAAGGTTTGGTTCCGGAGTGTGATCAACATGTGTGCGTTTTCCTTTTTTAATGTTGCCGCAAATAGCGGCCCGTCAAAAGCATAATGACGAGGAACGTTGCTTTGGATTATTTCTGTCGGGTATGTATGGCAGGCGCTACACGTCCCATTCTTGTGATCATTCTCGTGATCAGTGTCGATTAAAAATGATCGGGAGCACCCCTGGCAGGCAATGCATTTGTGCCATGTATACCTGCGTCACTAAATGTAGCATGAACCTCGTTGATGCGGGTTGAAAACCTGGGTCGGGTATCGGTGAATACATTGATACGCCGTGTTGCTTCACAGGTATATTACCGAGTTGTGTGCCGGTTATTGCGTTGTCACAATGGACAGATTATCGTGGTTGTCGGGACTGGTCTGATTTATCCGCGGTTTCCTGCCCAGATTTTCGGGGATTGTAGTCCACACCAAAATTGAGTACCAGCCGGATTGCACGGAATACCACGTCCGGATGTTAAGGAGATTGTTCATGGGTATGAAAAATGTGTATCAAAAATATGAAATTAAATTGAATTTGCCAGGGCGTCTATTATTGGTTGCACTGATGGTGGGGTTAGTGGCCTGTGGTACCAGCGAAAACAGCAGAACAGTTGTGCAGGTTCCGATACAGCCTGTGACGATTAACGTACCGAGTGCGCTGGTAATACCGGCCTATACCCTGAACGGTGTTGAATTTGAGCAGAGTGAATACAACGATGGCAATTTCATTTTGCGTAGTGCCTCGTCCACCGGTGATACGTTAATGCTGGGTTCGAGTTATGCTGCCAGTCCTGCGGCGGTGCGAGTCATCCAGGATACATACGATGTGCTGTTCCGGCACGAAACCGGTGATGGCGTGCCACAGAATGTGGATACACAGGTGCAGGCCAATGAGATCGTCAATAGTGACCGGGCCTTGTCCATTAACGTGCTTGCCGGGGAAATAACGCCTTCGTTTGCGCAAAATGCCAGTTCTTTTCCCGTGAGCGAATATGATGACGGCGTGTTTTACCTGCAGCCCGACGCTGGTGGTGAGCGTATCTTCATAGGCAATAGTCACACAGCTGTGCCCGATCCGGTGCAGGTGATGCACGGCACCTATGATGTGATTTACTCGCTGGAGACCGGAGGCAGCCTTGTTCCGAATAATCAGGGTGCTGTTGTTATGACAGATGTGTCTGTCAATGCAGACAGGGCTCTGGATATAAACGTCGCCAGCGTATCTTTTCAGTTTGATGCCACGCTGGACGCGGCAGCCTTCCCCGCCAGCCAGTATCAAAAAGCACTGTTTTTCCTGCGTAATACCAGCACGGGAGACCGCGTAGAACTGGGTGTGAGTTTTGAGCTGCCGGTAACTCTGCTTGTGGTTGAAGGTACTTACGATATTGTTTATCAGCATGTTCAGGGCAATGATCTGCCCGTTAATACTGATGCAATTGTGGCAAGTAACGTTATCATCGATGGGACGAGTTTATCTATTGATATCGCCAGTGTGGCAATCACACCTTCGTTCACCCTTGATGGCACTGCTTTTCCACAGGATGAATACAATGACGCCAATTTTTATTTGCGTAGCACAAACAATAATAACGACGTCATGTTTTTGGGCGCGAGTGAAGTTGCGCCTGCGGTAGTGCGCGTCATCAGTAGCGATATGGACACAGATGCGGGTGTGGCAGTGCTGGGAGCTTACGATGTGCTGTATCGTCACGAGACAGGTGAAGGTGTGCCGCAAAATGCCAATGCGGTGGTGAGAAGCAATGTGACGTTAAACAGTGATGTATCGCCATTTGCTGTGCCGGTGTCCTCGGTTGAGGTTACCGGTCGCTTTACGCTGAATGGTAACGATTTTCCAAATGACGCCAGCGACAGTGTGCAGTTTCTGTTGCGCGGTAATGATACCAGTGATGTATTTTTATTTGCTTTCAGTGATATCAGCAGTGCGCCCGTAAAACTGGTTTCTATGCCGGGTAGCTACGAAACCTATGATGTCATTATCGACCATCTGGATGGCGATGCAGTGCCACAGAATAAAATGCATGTGGTGAAGTTTAATGAGCTGCTGGATGCGAACAAGAGCCTGCTTGTTAGTGTTGTGATAAAACGCGTTGCCCCCGGGTTCACCCTGGATGGTATGGTCTTTCCATCCAGCCTTTACCAAAGCGCCAGGTTTTATTTACGTGACACCACGACCAATAAACGCATTTTTCTTGGTAGCAGCTACAGGAATAACGATGCAGTGACCGTGGTGAAGGGAACTTATGAGGTGATTTACGAACATCGTTATGGTGAAACGGTTCCGCAGAATGTTGACAGCAAGGTAGGGTTTATTGATGTGAAGTAACGATGCCTGTATCAGATTTGTGTCAGGCACGGGCGGAATGGTGAAAATCGTTTTGGTGGACAGATTTTCACAAGCCACTGGAAAACTGAAATTCCTTTCTGGGGTGTCGGGAAAGCTCGTCGAGTAATTTATCCACATCATTGCTGCCTTCGATGAGTAATTTCAAAAAAGATTCGTGATGAGGGGTGTCGGCGGAGCCAAATTGCAGGCCGATGCCGTCGTCTTTGCTGTGTGCAATGGTGCAGCCAAAGGCGACCCGCACCCAGCCTTCTTCCGCCTTGATGATGAGTTCAAGATCACAGAATTGGCCAGGTTGCACGCCGGGCGGCGGAATGAGCAGAACGAAAGCGCCATCCAGACTGATATCTGCGGTTTCGCCGTAAAGTCGGCTACCGTCTTCCAGTTTGATTTCCACAATAACATCGAGGGGAAGGCGGGTGTATTTCCGATGGTCTGTCATGATTGTCCCGGGTGCAGGTTAAAGGTGGACGGAGCCACACGTTTGTCCTGTCATGAGTTTAGTCTGCTTGCATCCATTCGTCATCTCTGGCGCATATTTGTTTTTTGTGTGGTGATTGAGTGGGCAAGGCCAATAAGGGACGCGCACGTCATAACATCCCGATCTTGCATCTCATCTTCAGCCCGTCTTTGCCCGTTCTTCAATCACAAAAGCTCGAAATAGAACAACTATTCCTGCACTT
>JAADIL010000207.1 GCA_013151355.1 Gammaproteobacteria bacterium | reverse complement strand
AACTGCGCGGCTGTATCGGCTCACTGGAAGCACATCGGCCACTGGTGGAAGACATAGCCCATAATGCCCGTGCCGCCGCCTTTAGCGATCCGCGTTTTTCGCCCGTCACTGCACAAGAACTTCCTGCACTGGAATTCCATCTTTCCGTACTCAGCCCCGCCGTACCCTTGCGGTTTGAATCGGAAACAGATTTACTGGAACAGATACGACCGGGAATCGACGGACTGGTGTTGGAAGACGGCCCACACCGGGGTACATTTTTGCCCGCCGTATGGGAATCACTACCCGATGCAGCACAGTTTTTACAACATTTGAAATTAAAGGCGGGACTGCCAAAGGATCATTGGTCCGACACGTTGAAAATTTCGCGTTACACCACACAAACATTTTGATGTCCTCATGATGATTAATTTCCGTTCCTAAAGTCCCTCACCACAAGGCCGCTGGTACTCTATCAAGGTACAAACCCCGAACCCGTAACTAAATACAAACAGGACATTTCCACTCAGCACAAAGGACAGACGCAATGAACAAACTCGAACAATTACGATCCATGACCACCGTGGTCGCCGACACGGGCGATATCGAATCAATCCGGCAATACCAGCCCAGTGACGCTACCACCAATCCCTCATTGTTATTCAAGGCCGCACAAATGCCGCAGTACCAGTCGCTGGTGCATTCGGCCATCGAATATGGTCAAACAAAAGGCGGTAGCGAAGAGCAACAACGCCTGCTGACACTGGACAAAATCGCCGTCAACTTCGGCAAGGAAATCCTCGGTACGGTGCCCGGCCGCGTTTCCACCGAAGTGGATGCACGCCTGTCCTTCGATACCGCCGCCACCGTCGAGCGCGCCGAGCAGCTTATTGCCCTGTATCGCGAAGCCGGAGTGGACAGTTCACGTATTCTGATCAAAATCGCCGCCACCTGGGAAGGCATCCGCGCCGCCGAACAACTGGAGAAAAAGGGCCTTCATTGCAACCTGACCCTGATGTTCAGCCTCGCCCAGGCCATCGGTGCCGCCGAAGCAGGCGCAACGCTGATTTCGCCTTTCGTGGGCCGCATTATGGACTGGTACAAAAAAGCCGAAGGCGTAGACAGCTATGCAGCGGCTGATGATCCCGGTGTGAAATCGGTCAGCACCATTTACCACTACTTCAAAAAATTTGGTTACGCCACCGTAGTGATGGGCGCCAGCTTCCGCAACAGCAGTGAAATCACAGAACTGGCGGGTTGTGACCTGCTCACCATCGCCCCCGCCCTGATGGAAGAATTACAAAACAGCGAAGGCGAACTACCGCGAAAGTTGTCACCGGAAACAGCCAGCGAGGCATCCATTGAACGCATCGAATTGAATGAAAGCCATTTCCGGTGGATGATGAACGAAGACCCCATGGCCACAGAAAAACTGGCTGAAGGCATCCGTGGATTCACCGCTGATACCCTGAAACTGGAACAACTGGTACAAGATATCGCACGCCAGCAAGCGGCCTGAAAAAATCGCTCGTACCCAGGTCGTAACAAGGCTTGCAGATACTTTGCAGGAAATATACCCATAGCGTTTGAGATTTCGATGTTCAGTGTGCGTCATATTCATTTCATGGCAAGGCGAAATGACAAATATAGCCGGTCTATTGTGAGGAATTTCAACGCAGCCATGGAATGAAGAGGGCGTGCAATGAATACCGAAATCTCAATCGCTACGGGTATATGACAGGCTGTTGAAAAGTTTTACTTTTCGGCAGCCTGTACTAATTACGAATACCTTCAATCAACAAATATGTATCATCTTTCAAAAAAGATGTACTGCTCACGGTTAACGTTGTCGATCGCTCAAGATGTTGAAGGGTATTCCGGTCAAATCTCGCGCCATAAACCTTTTCTACAAAAGGCGCAAAGGCCTTCTGTTTTTTGCGTATTTTTTCATTTTCTGAATATACCATCTCCAGCAACCGAAACCGTCCCCCCGGCTTCAACACTCGGGAAAACTGTTCAATCGCCAGGGTTTGTATCTCATCCGGCATCACACAACACATAAATGTGGAAAAAATCCAGTCGAATTGACTGGAAGGTATCGATGACATAACAGTCGCATCTTCATTGATCAACTTCACGTTACACCGGGCCCTCGCCTTTCGTCTTTCCGCCTTGCGCAACATGTATTCATTGAGTTCAATACCAAGCAACTCAACATCTTGATGATAATACTCTAAATTTCTCCCGGTCCCGACACCGGCCTCTAACACCTTCCCTCGCAAATCACCGACCAGGGCAGGTCGCCACTTCCGATACTGCCTTTCCCAGGGATAATCCAGAATATCGTAAAAAAATGCCGTCACATTATACTTGTTTTGCAAAAATACGTTTTTTTCATTTAGTTTCGTCATAGTTATATTTGTACCCGCAGCGATTGAGATTCAGGCATTCATTGCACGCCTTCTGCATTTCATAGCTGCATTGAAATTCCTCACACCAGACTTGCTGTTATTCGTTCATTTCATCTGGCCGTAAAATGAATATGACGCACACTCAGGAACGTGCGCATTCCTTAAAACCTCAAACGCTACGGGCGTACATTCAACATTCGGTGATACTGACAGCCAGCCCACCCAAAGATGTCTCCTTGAATTTTTCCGACATTTCTGCACCCGTTTGCTTCATCGCAGAAATGCAGCTATCTAATGGCATAAAATGCTCGCCGGTTCCACGTATCGCCAGGGATGTAGAAGCATGGGCTTTGATTGCACCAAAGCCATTCCGTTCAATACAAGGGACCTGCACAAGCCCGTGAACCGGATCGCAAGTCATGCCGAGATGATGTTCAAGAGCAATTTCGGCAGCATGTTCTATCTGTAAGGGCGAACCGCCACGAACAGCACACAACCCCGCAGCAGCCATAGAGGCGGCAGAACCCACCTCTCCCTGGCAGCCCACTTCAGCACCGGAAATCGAGCTGCGATGCTTGATAATACCACCAACAGCACTGGCGGTTAGCAGAAATTCCCTGACTTGTTCTGTGGTTCCACCTTCATGGGTGATAAAATAATACAAGATGGCCGGTATAACACCAGCAGCACCATTAGTGGGGGCCGTAACCACCATATGCCCGGCAGCATTCTCCTCATTTACCGCCATTGCATAGGCACACAACCAGTCGTTAACATTCGCTTTATCTGGCTGATCCTGAAGTTGCCGGTGCAACGCTGCGGCACGTCGAGGCATATTAAGTCCCCCCGGAAGAATACCATCCGCACTTAACCCCTTTTCCATGCAGCGTTTCATGGATTGCCAGATTAAATCCAGCCCCTCATTCAGTACGTGTTCCGACATGTGCTCACACTCATTGACACGCTTCATCTGCGCAATGCTTAATCCACTGTCAACAGACATTTCCAGCATCAGTTTCGCTGAATCAAATCCATAAGGAAATAGAGTAACTGCCTCCATTTTGAGTGGCGCAACCAATTGTCTGATTTCAGCATATGTAGCGATAAACCCGCCACCAATGGAAAAATAAGTTTCTGAAACCAAAACGTCCGCTTTTTCTCCAAGCAGTTCAAAAATCATTCCATTTGGGTGTTCTGCAAGAGATTCACCCTGATCAAAAATAATATCCCTGCTCGCAGAAAACAGAGTGGGGTGAGCGTCATCGATAAGCACTGTTTGATTTTCCCAAACACGGCTTACCAGAGAATCCAGATCCTGACTGGCCACATCTTCCGGTAAATAACCGTGCAGGCCTAACGCCACGGCACGATCGGTTGCATGCCCCTTGCCCGTACGAGATAAAGAACCCTTGAGAGTGCACCGAACAGTGGAGATATCTGGAGCAATGTGGCAGGTTGAAAAATATTTTCTGGCAAGATAAACAAATTCTCGCGCAGCCAGCATGGGTCCCATAGTATGGGAGCTTGAAGGACCAATCCCGATTTTAAAAAGTTCGAGAACACTGATAAACATCGAATATCCTTGAGGTGCAAGCTGAAAGCGAGATGAAAAATCCTGCCCCGATTGTTCATTTTATAATTTATACGGTAAACTTCTTGAAATACATCGTTCCTGGACTATAGTTCACATTTTCAATGTACCACCAAACCATTCTGGTGTCAGGTGAGAGTCGCCCGCCTGACATATGAAGTGATTCGGTTATTGAATACCCGCCTCGGTACTTGCAGGAACATAACAAAAAATGTACTACAAATACTTTTGCTACGATTCATATTTTGTGAATACTCCACTGGCTAAAGTTGATACCTAATGATCAAACAGTCCGTAGCTCTGGGCACCATTCTGCCTGCCTGATTAACACACAAATTTTCATATTCAATCACCATTAAAAACCAGGAGAAATTCACGGATGAAAAAGATAATATTGGCAGCCTTTGTTATTTCTGTTGCTGGATGTGCACAGATCCCTACCTTGCCAACCAGTAACAACATCACCTGGCTGGATCAGGGCTGGACCGAACAGGAAAGGCAAAAATTTCATCATCATAGCCAGGGTACCATGACCTTGCCGATTCCCTATGAATGGTTTGCCGCACTTGAACAACCTGGTTTCACGTTATTTGAAAGCAAAGGACTGATCATCGAAAATGGTTACCTCGCTCGTCTGGGGTTTATTACCGGAGAGGTAACACCTTATAATCAGGCTGGCCTACCGGTTGGCTTCTCTGTTGATTACAATGTCACTAATCCTGCGATTTCAAAAACCACCTTTAATGCCATTGGCTTAACCTGTGCCGCTTGTCACACAGGCCAGATGAGAGTCAATGGCACATCAGTGCGTTATGATGGCGGCCCCGCCATGACCAACCTGAGCGAACTCACGAGCGTTCTGTCAATAGCGTTAATTGAAACCTATGTAGATGACTCTAAATTCAAGCGCTTTTCTCAGCGTATTCTCGGAATTACAAATACTGAAAACAATCAAAAAAATCTTCGAAAATCATTGAAACATACACTTGAAAATCAATTACAAGGTATTGTCAGACTGGAAGAATTACACTTGGCTGGTTTGCGCGGAGAAATTCGAAAAGACATTAAAGAAAACCCTTTCAGGAGCCGTATAAAAACGATCAAAGATATCATTCAGGACAGAAAAAAAGCGACAACCGAAGGCTTTACCCGACTGGATGCATTAAACCGTATAGGTAACGCCGTATTTGGTACAGCCACAGGTAACCTGAAAAATATAGCTATAACCGATGCACCGGTTAATTATCCACATCTCTGGAATACATCGTGGTTTCTCTGGGTTCAGTACGACGCCTCCATTATGGGTCCAATGATCCGAAACTCGGGTGAAGCACTGGGAGTGGCCGCCTATGTAAAACTGGATCAAAATGCCCCTGACAATTTCAATTCATCGGTAAAACTTGACAATTTATTCTGGATGGAATCATTACTTGGCGGAACAATACCGCCAACCCGGGACAAGAAATTTTATGGTTTACAACCCCCTCAATGGCGTGCAGATATTTTTGGTAAAATAGACGGGAAGAAACATGCTCAAGGTGCCAAATTATATGCCGAACTCTGTCAGGCATGTCATTTACCACCAATGGACAGCGAACAATTCTGGTCTGATGCCTACTGGACAAAACCTGACGAAAGGAATTTAAGTTACCTTGATTTACCCATTGTCGATATCAATTATATTGGCACTGACCCACAGGAAGCCCTGGTATTAATAAATCGAAAAGTTGACACAACCAATATCGGTTTAAACACTACCGTTTATCTGGAAAACAAAGAATGGTTCACAAAAAGCCCTGTTTATTTTGGATCAAAAAACACCGACTGCAAGCCTGTAACCGTCGTTGATGGAAAAGCTGAACTTTTCTCTCTTTCATTGGGGGCTACTGTACAAAGCGTGAATAATCACTGGTACAAAACCCACAATACGCCAAAATCGCAACAGAATAAAATGAACGGTTACAGAAAAAACTGTCTACGTGCGCCCTTTGCCTACAAAGCCAGGCCATTAAACGGCATCTGGGCCACAGCACCTTTTTTGCATAACGGATCAGTGCCCAATATTTATACCTTGTTATCTCCCGTGCAAGAAAGACCCAATAAATTTTACCTTGGCAGCCTTGATTACGACACTAAAAAAATGGGTTATAAAATGATAAAAGCCAAAGGTTTTTTTGAACTTGATACCGCTATTACAGGCAACTCAAATAAAGGGCATGAGTTTTCAGACACGTCGGGGAAAGGCGTGATCGGGAGAGGCTTATCAGAAGAAGAGCGTTATCAGCTTATTGAATACCTGAAAGATATTCGAGTTGTGGATAACAACGTATAAAAGAATAACATTGAGCATGTAATGCAGAGGCGCGAAGAAAAACACTAAAATATGAATTGAGCGCTAAAAACACGCTATTTTTTAAAAAAATCACCGGGTATTTAACACAGAGGTCGCAGAGGCACAGAGTTTTTAGTGTTTTTCTCTGCGTCTCTGCGGCCTCTGCATTTACAACACCCGGCCTCTTTAAACCCGGGCGCCAAACAGGGAAGTAATTGCGAGCACGTTCCTCAGGGACGTGCGCGTCCCTTATATAATTTCCATTCTTTATTCAGCAGAAATTTGAACAGTCCGCAGGCCATCGTAATTCCCGTCCAGCCCGAGACTGTAACCGCTAATGCCCTTGCGTGAAATAAACACATGATCCTCATACCACAGAGGTACATAGGGCAGAGTTTCCAGTAACCGCCGTTGCAACTCACGATAGGCTGCTCCCTGTGATGTCAGGGTCGCCGCCCTGCCCGCCACCGTGATTAAATGATCCACAGTATCATCCTGAAAGCGCCCCCGGTTCGCACCATTCGGCGGTACCGAGTCACTGTGAAAAATATAACGAAAAACATCCGGTGTTTTAATACCCACCCACGACAGACTGAACACCTGGAAATTACCAGCTTTAATATCACCGTAAAATGTCCCCCAGTCGTAACTGCGCAAGTCCACGTTAATCCCCACGGCTTTGAGTTGGCTTTGCAACACGGTGGCCAAACGTACGCGGAAAGCATCGGTAGAGGTTTTCCAGGTAATGTTTAACGGGCGCTCCAGGCTGTATCCGTGTTTGGCCAACAGCGATCGCGCAGCATCAGGGTCATATTTAATCTCGGGCAATGCCGGATTTCCTGCCCAGTGGTCAGGCAGCAACAGAGCGCTGGCCGGGCGTGCCGCCCCACCCATCACATAACGGATGATTTTTTTCCGGTTGATCGCCAAAGCAATGGCCTGGCGCACATCCCGCTGACCGGTGATATCGTCATCCAGATTAAATCCCAGATAGGTAAAATTGGAACCACGTACACGGGTGACATTGATATCTTTTTTGTTTTGCAAAAAAGTCACCAGTTCCGGTGACAAATCATTTTGCAACATATCCAGCTCACCACGCAGTAATTTGAGCACACGCACGGTGGCGTCACTGACACGGATAAAGCTGACATCCTGCTGGTCGCGTTGTCGTCGTAATTGCAATCGTCCCGTTTCCGGCCAGGCGATAAAACGAAACGGGCCGCTGCCAACCGGTTGCTGATTAAACGGATGCTGTGTGGCAATTTTTGCGGCGGGCAAAATGCCGATGACCAGATAGCCCGGAAACAATAAATCGGCTCTGTTCAGGTAAAAATCAGTGGTGTTGTCATCCAGTACATCGATACGCTTGATCATGGACAAGGCGGCACGGTGTGGAGATGCATTGACCGGGTTCAATACAGCATCGTAGGTTGCTTTTACATCCTGTGCGGTCAGGCGGCTGCCATCAGGGAAAATACGGCCATCATCGGCCTTGTGCAGGATGAAACGATAATGCGTGGGGTTGATCATTTGCCAGCTGGCGATACCCGGCTCCGGTAATTGCCGTTCATCGAACTCCACCAGCCGCGCATACAACAGGCGGTTAACACGGCTGGAAGTCGCATCAGTCGCAAAACGCGGGTCCAGCGTGACTGGCGCACTGGCGAGACCGATACGCAGTGTGCTGTCCGGCGCAGGCGCGCAAGCGGCCAATGCCAAAACACCCAGCAACAGTACGAAACGTAAAACCGGAGGCTTCTTCATCTTCACTTGCCCATTCAATTTCAGCCACCACCAGCCTCTGGTTGCTTTCTGCGAAGACATCGATTTCCCGTGTATATATACCATGCTGCACATGGTACCGGGTTTTTTCGATGAGCGGACCATCGGCAGGATGTCGAGTCATTGCATTCAATAGCAGATTATTTTCGTCCACCCAGGAGCCTGTCTCCCATATACTCCCGCGACATCGTAAGGTTTCCTTGATTTTTCCGCTAATTTCCATTACCCGAAACGGTAAAGAAAAAGGTATATTATTGTCAGCAAAAGAATATGAAACGATGAAGCTACAAGTTTTACAACAAGCAATTACCGAAGGCCTGAAAAGTGGTAAGCCATCAATACTGGACATGAAAGACAATAAACGACCCCGCAGTAAGCTGACGGGGGTATTAACGTCACACCGGCGAAGGCTGGTGTCCGGGGGTTTCAACCTCTGGATTCTGGCCTGCGCCAGAATGACGGTATTCGCAGCAAGCTGCGGGGAATTGAACCCATACGCGTACTCCACAAATCAATGGATACAGAACACCATGTTTGAAATTTACCAGTTTTTCCAGGGATGTTTCACCAGACAGACATTGTAATAACGGGTATCCGCAGAAACCTCTTCACCCAGCCATGAGGGCCGGGCAAACACTTCGTCTTCGCTTGCCAGCTCAATTTCAGCCACCACCAGCCCCTGGTTATCGCCTGAGAAGACATCAATTTCCCATGTATGTGCACCATGCTGCACATGGTACCGGGTTTTTTCGATGAGCGGACCATCAGCCAGGGTATCGAGTAATTCATGGGCATCGGCCAACGGAATGGGATATTCATATTCCTGGCGGGTGATGCCCAGGGTTGCTCCCTTAATATTGAGGTTGGCCTGTTCACCGGCAATGCGCACACGTACGGAGGATTTCTGTTCGTTATCGAAAGATACACTGTTCAAATAACCCTGACGCATCACTACGCCGTTATCGGCCTGCGCTCGCCAGTCATCATTGATTAGCAGGAATTTGCGTTCAATTTCAATTGACATGTGGCATTCGTCCAACAAGTAATACACAGGTCAGTGTTGGAGGATATCCTGGGGCCCAAGCCTCTGTCGAATCTGGGTGATTATAATGAGAAAAAGCCATTTTCAGTCCATTTTTTGAGATTATTTGAGGCGAATATACCGTAAGGGACGTGCCTATCTTGCATCTCATCTTCAGCCCGTCTTCGCCTGAAGCGCCTACTGTTGGTGCCCGTTCTTCAATCACAAAAGCTCGAAATAGAACAACTATTCCTGCACTTTTGTTCAATCAGAACGACAAATACAGACTAAATATGAGCGCCAGATCGGGATGTTATTGCGTGCGCGTCCCTAAACGACTGAGATTCAGGTGTTCCAGTGTGCGTCATATTCATTTCATGGCACCAAAAGCAGGCGCTTTCAGGCGAGGTGAAATGACAAATAATAGTCGGCCTCCTGTAAGGGGTTTCAACACAGCCATGGAATGAGGAAGCATACAATGAATGCCAAAACCACAATCGCCACGGGTATATTACATAAATTTAATGAAAATGACCCAAAAATAGACTTGCCGCAGCAAATACACCTTAAACCCGACAGGCTAAATCACCTGGAAGCGCCTATTTCTGGTGATGCCAGTCACAAAACTCAACGCGCGATACAGACCGTTCAACCAGGGATTCCAGGTTCAACAATAGTGACCAGAATAAATACCTCTTATTGGGGGACACAATAGACACTCATATTTAATGCGGTTATTTGTCAGAAAAAATCAAACAGA
>JAADIL010000220.1:6442-14722 GCA_013151355.1 Gammaproteobacteria bacterium | reverse complement strand
CTTAAGCCTCTGGATTCCGGCTAAAAACATGCCGGAATAACAGTATTTTCAGTAACGTTAAAGTGCCAACAGAACGATTTAGCCCTTAATTCACATTTTCGTAGCCCTGTAACAACAGCAGATTTATTTTGCACCTTCTACCGTTGCCGGTTTTACAGCACTGGCAATAATAACTGCATCCCGTATTTCTGTTTCCGATTCGAGAAGTGTCTGATTCGTCAGAGCAATTACCGGACTCGTCGCAGGCTCCATAATAATCGGTGTCGTTTGCTCACAGCCCGGTACCAGTCGTAATCCTTCCCGAAAACATTCCGCCGCCGCTTCTGTTTCATTCACGCGTTCCAACAGGTTACCCAACTCATTGTAGGCTTCAGCACCCGGTTGTGCATTGATGCTGGCTTCCAGATAACTGCGCGCCTTGCCCCATAATTTACTGCGTAAACTTAAACGTCCCGCTGTTAACAATACAGCCGCATCCCGCTCATGTTCTACCAGTAATGATTCCACCAGATCCAGTTGGCGGGTGGGCTCGGCACTCTCTATTTTTCCATAACACAGCAGCAGAGGTTCACTGAATTGTCGGCGCAACGCGTGGCGCAACAGTGGTTCGGCCAAATCACTTTCATCCATTACCAACAGGCGTTGCACATACATGATCAGAATATTTTCCTTTTCCCGAATGGGGCCAGGAATGCGTGACCACACATCTGACAAATCTGCAAATGAACGTGCCCTTTGCAATAACGCCAGGTAGACCTGTTGTGCCAAATCATCAATGATGTCTGTTTTCATTGCCTTGCGTTTGCGTAACAGGGGAATGATTTCCAGCAAGTGTTCCCAGTCTTCCAGACGCTGGTACAAACTCGCCAATACTTTCAATACCTGTACATGTTTAGGTGCGAGTTGATGCAGGTGTCTTAATGTCGCAAGACATTGCTCCAGCTGGTTTTGTTTAAGCTGTAACTCGGCCTGGGTCAGACCTACCGCAATATCTGCCGAAGGATGGTTTTCATGGGCTAACTTTAAATAGTAATCACGACGCTGGTTTGCACCCTGGGCCTGTGCTGCTCGTGCTGCGGCAAGATAATTCAGCAAAGAAGCATCGCTTGATTCAGCATATTTCACGACTTTTTTTTCTGCGCTTTGCCACCGACCTTCGGCAAGGTCAATCAAACCCTGTGTCAATAATTTTATTGCCTTCTGTTCCCGCCGGTGTTTTGTCCAGTGGCGTAAATCACGAGGAACGGCCAATACTTTCATTCCGGTCCGAATCAAAAAATACAACAGGGAAAAACTCGCTACCAGCACGACCGCCATCAGAACCAGAGTGGTTTCCACCGTCCACGTACCCACTGCAAATAACACATAACCGGGATCTTCCATTGCCAATATGGCAACAATAACCGCCACAAACAATGTGGCCAGGCAGAGCAATAACAACTTCACTGTGTTATCTCTCCCGGAGAGGCATTCATCACCGAACGCAATTCACGTAATGATCCGCTGACATCCGGTACGACGGGCTGCAATTCAATGGTGCGCAGATTTTTTACTGTTTCCTGCATGTTGCTGACCGCTGCTGACTCCCCTTCAAAATAGCTGCTCAGCCATTGCGAAACTTCTTCAAGTGATTGTGCAAACACCGCCGTATTCTGTTTCAACACGGCCAACCGTGCCTGCTCAAGTTTCAGTTGCAGGTTTTGATATAAAAACCAGGCTTGCTGCGGCGGCAATAATGGCTCGACAGGTTGCTGGTGACGACGAACCTGAACCAGGCTTTTAATATCATTCCACACAACTGCCGGTATTTCCTGCCACTCTGTGGATGATGCACTTTCCCGGTTTTCCGTGACCAGGGCCAAGCGCTTTTTATCCATCAAGGGCAATTGCTCAACACTTTCAGTCAGGCTGCCTATTTGCAATGCCAGGCCGGGAATATCCACATCAGGCATAGCACGCAAGGCGGTAAGTTCGCTGGCAATTTCTTTGCGTACCCTGAGCAAGGAAGGATCAGCAATGGCTTCCAGTCGGCTATCGGCCGTTTCAAAAACGCTAATCGCCGTTTGTCTGTCCTGCGCCAGGGTGAGGCGATGATTGGCTACGGTTAACAAATACTCCACTTCAGCCATGCGCCAGGCAATGGTGTTACGACCCAGTTTTTCGGTGATATTTCGTAAGGCGGCATTGACGGCCTGATGTTCCGATTGTTCATTTTTCCGTGCCTGTACTTCTGCGGACAACTGGTTTTGTGTGTTTTGTAATTGTTGTTTTATATCCTGTGATTGTTGTTCCAGTTGATTGATGCGTGTTTCCAGATCGCTCTGGGCATTAGCTAATTGTGCATTAACGGGGGCTTGCGCACGTAATAACCAAAAATCGTAAGCAGCAAGGCCAGCGGCTGATAACGCAATCAAAAATAAAACACTGAACGCAATGTACAGGGGAATTTTTTTAGTGGCTGTCGTTTTTTCCGGGGGCGCTTCAAGTCTGGTTTTTTCTTTTTTCTCTGTTGAATTTTTTTTGCCGGGTTCTTTTATTACCCTGTCTTTGTTTGCCACAGGATGCTTTGCCGGGCCAGAAGATGACTCCGGTTTATTTTCTGATTCGTTTTCAGGTTTGTCTTCCGGTGTATTTTTTTCGGCTTTTTTCATGATGTTTTCTTCAGGGCTTTACCCATGTTTCCAGCGCAACCAAAACTGCGTCATCATTGGCGGCCGTTGCTACTACGGGTGTTTGTGAAAATCCCAATTTACTGGCCAGACTTGCCGTACGTTCACTGATCACCGTCAGCGGTGATGCCAGCAATGTCGACTGGTGTTCTTTATCAATCATCGACACCAGATTTTGCAGACCCTGGTTGCTGGTCACTACAATGGGCATTCTGTTGTGCGCCTGTTCCCAGGCCGCATACAATGGCCCGGTATCCGTTTCCGGGATTGCACGCTGATAACATTCGATATAGTCAACATATGCACCTCGCTTACACAAACTGTTACGCAGTAATTCCCGGCCACGGTTACCACGAAAAATCAGGATGCGTTTTTCATCCAGTTTTTGCAATTCAGGCAAGTTTAACAAGGCTTCACTGTTAAACGGTTCCGGCGCAACGAGCGGGGTGGGCAAACCTTCTTTTATAACAGCTTGCGCCGTCGCCTTGCCCACCACAGCAACCGGCAAATTTGTCGGCCAGACCTGTGATGTTTTCAGCATTGCCATTGCGGCACTTACCGCATTACTACTGACAAAAATAGCAAGATCATAGTCCGCCAACCGGGCCAGTTGCGCCTGGCATTGTTGCACATCTTCCGGTGGCCGAATATCAATCACCGGCAAACGCAACACTTTGCCACCTGCTGCTTCAATAAGCCGACATAATTTTTCTGCCTGATGCACGGGTCGTGTTACTACCACCGTGACACCAGACAGTCCGGACATTTAGTCGTCGTCCCTGTTTGCGTAAACTTCCTGCAAAATCTCTCGCGCACCGCGAGACAAGAGATCATCGGCCAGGGTCGTGCCAAGGTATTCCGCTTCTTCAGCACGACCGGCAATCTCGCCCCGCACCATTTCACTACCATCGGGCCGACCCACCAAACCGCGTAACAACAATGTATCACCGTCCAGTTCGGCATAACCACCAATGGGCACCTGACAACCCCCTTCAAGGCGATTGTTCATTGCACGTTCCGCACGCACGCGGATGGCCGTTGCGGTGTGATTCAATGGAGCAATCAATTCATTAATGAACAGATCGTCGCTGCGGCATTCAATACCCACGGCACCCTGACCGATAGCAGGCAGGCTGAACCCAGGGTCGAGATGCCCGGCAATACGCTCATCAAAACCCAGTCGTTTGAGACCGGCGCAAGCCAGAATGATGGCGTCGTATTCACCATCATCCAGTTTTCGCAGCCGGGTATTCACATTACCACGCAAATCGAGAATGTGCAGATCCGGCCGCCAGGCACGTATCTGGCAGGTGCGACGCAGGCTGGAAGTACCGACTTTCGCCCCCTGCGGTAATTCTTCAATGGTTTTGCAGCTATTGGAAACGAAGGCATCACGCGGATCTTCACGTTCACAAATTACCGCCAGGTGCAGACCGTCGGGAAATTCCACGGGCACATCTTTCATGGAATGCACGGCAATATCAGCGTCACCCCGTAACATCCCCTGTTCCAGTTCTTTAACAAACAGGCCTTTGCCACCTACTTTTGCCAGAGGTGTGTCCAGAATTTTGTCGCCCTGGGTAACCATTTTCACCAGTTCGATATGCAGGTCAGGTTGCCGGGCCAGCAAACTGTCGCGGACAAATTCAGCCTGCCACAGGGCCAACGGACTTTTACGGGTGGCTATACGTATGGTTTGGGTCATTTTAAAACTCTGATTTGTCAGAAGGTATTTACCAAAAAATATTTCGCGCAAAACCCTCAATGTATTAACACTGAAAGAGCCGCATATGCTACGGCCTGTACCTGGTGCAGGCAACTACTATAAAAGACTCCTCCATCAACAGGCATATTTTGCCAATCTGCCCCGCATTTAATGTGGTACTTACCTATGCTAGACTTGCGAGCTTTTCCGGGGCCTGTAGCGGTAGCGCTTGCCGGATAAACGAATTCTCAACCATTGCAGGAAATCAAAAATGCATACTGGCGAAACATTTACCCAATTTATTATCAAGGAGCAGCGCAACTCTCCTTCTGCTTCGGGCGACTTCACTGCCCTGCTCAACGACGTGGTCACGGCCTGCAAAGCCATTTCCAGCTGCGTCAATCAGGGTGCCCTGGTCGGCGTACTCGGTTCCGCCGGTAGCGAGAACATTCAGGGCGAAACCCAGAAAAAACTGGATATCCTCTCGAATGATATCTTTTTGCAGGCCAACGAATGGGGCGGCCACCTTGGTGCCATGGCCTCCGAAGAAATGGATGACATTTACCCTATTCCTGCCGAGTATCCCAAAGGTAAGTACTTACTGACTTTTGATCCTCTGGACGGTTCATCGAACATCGACGTTAATCTTTCTGTCGGCAGTATCTTCTCTATCCTGCGTTGCCCCGAAGGTGTGGAAAACCCCAGCGCCGAGGACTTCCTCCAGCCCGGCACCGAACAGGTCTGCGGCGGATTTACGCTTTACGGCCCGTCCACCATGCTGGTATTGACCACCGGCAACGGCGTCAACGGCTTCACTCTGGATCACAATGTCGGTGAATTCATCCTCACCCATCCGGACATGAAAATCCCTGAAGACACCGCCGAATTTGCGATCAACATGTCCAACCAGCGTCATTGGGAAGAACCCATGAAACGCTACATCGACGAATGCATTGCGGGCACCAGTGGTGAACGTGACAAGGATTTCAATATGCGCTGGGTGGCCTCCATGGTGGCCGAGGTGTATCGCATCCTCACTCGCGGCGGTATTTTCATGTATCCCAAAGATACCCGTGACCCGAGCAAACCCGGTAAACTGCGTCTGATGTACGAAGCCAACCCGATGGGTTTCGTTGTTGAACAGGCTGGTGGCGTGTGTTCCACGGGACGTGAACGCATTATGGAAATTCAGCCTACAGGCTTGCACCAACGGGTGCCGGTTATTCTGGGTTCCAAAAATGAAGTGGATCGGGTTATCGGTTACCACGAGGAAGCCTGATCAACAGCTTCCGTTCTGTATCAGACAGAATCAAAAAAAGGCGGCAACCTGGTTTCGGGTTACCGCCTTTTTTATATCGGCCAGGTAGATAGTTAGTAAATACTTACTCTGTTTTTATCGTATTAATAGAGGCGATAACTATCCTGATGTAAGAGACACTTCGATAGTCGTTAACGATTTAAACACCCCAACATCACCCACCGTAGGGGCAATCCCTTGTGGTTGCCCTGAAATGTGGTTGTTCCGATATTGGTGCTTCTGGCGTACATTGGGCACCCACAAGGGGTGCCCCTACAGTATGAGGAGAACCAATTAAAATCGACAGATAACACGATGTAAATACAGATACGCGCAGGCACAAAAAAACGTACCCAAACTGAATTTTTTTATATTGTTAGTGAGTAAACACTTACGTTTTATACATCCAGATTAGCCACCTGCAAGGCATTGGTCTCAATAAACTCCCGGCGTGGTTCCACCTGGTCACCCATCAGTGTGGTAAACACATCGTCGGCCGCGACAGCATCCTCTATCTGCACTCGCAGCAAACGGCGGGCACTGACGTCGAGGGTGGTCTCCCACAACTGCTCCGGGTTCATCTCACCCAGACCTTTGTAACGCTGTATGTGCTGACCACGACGGGCTTCACGCATCAGCCAGTCCAATGCCTGTTTGAAGCTGTTCACTTCCGCACGACGTTCACCACGCTGCACAAAGGCACCTTCCGCCAGCAAATCTGCCAACTGTTCACCCAGTGCCATCATGTTCTGATATTCACTGGAGGCAAAAAAATCGCTGGCCATCACCCGCTCGTTACCCACGTTATGACTGATGGCATTAATGCGCGCCAACCAGCTACCATGATCGGTATCGTCTTCCAGTGCTATCTCATAACGCACGGCACTGGTGTCATCAGCACTGAGACGCTGACCTAATTCAGCAAACCAGGATTCTGCTGCTGCCTTGTCCAATTTTCCATCGGCCGGAAATCCGGGCATGTAAACGATCTTTTCCAACAGCTCACCATGGTAACGGCTCGACAGGCGATCTATAGTCGCTTTCACCGTTAAATATTGCCGGGCCAGGGTTTCCAGAGTGACACCCGCAATAGCGGGGCTGTCAGCACTCACATGCAGACCCGCGTTTTCCAGCGCCGATTGCAACAGATAATCATTCAGCTCGCTGTCATCTTTGACATAGCGTTCCTGTTTGCCCTTTTTCACCTTGTACAACGGTGGCTGGGCAATGTAGATGTGACCACGCTCGATAAGCTCAGACATCTGCCGGTAGAAAAAAGTCAGTAACAAGGTACGGATGTGCGAACCATCCACGTCAGCATCCGTCATGATAATAATGCGGTGATAACGCAACTTGTCCGCATTAAATTCCTCTCGACCAATACCGCAACCCAGCGCGGTAATCAGCGTACCCACTTCGACAGATGACAGCATCTTGTCGAAACGCGCTTTCTCCACATTGAGGATTTTACCTTTCAACGGCAGGATGGCCTGGGTGCGACGGTCACGCCCCTGCTTGGCAGAACCTCCGGCGGAATCACCCTCCACCAGGAACAGTTCAGATAATGCCGGGTCTTTTTCCTGGCAATCTGCCAATTTACCCGGCAGCCCGGCGATGTCCAGTGCGCCTTTGCGCCGGGTCATTTCACGTGCTTTGCGGGCAGCTTCACGGGCACGGGCAGCATCTACAATTTTACCGACAATGGCTTTGGCATCCGTGGGATTTTCCAGCAGGAATTCCTGACATTTTTCCGCCACAGCAGATTCCACAATGCCCTTCACTTCCGAAGATACCAGCTTGTCTTTGGTCTGTGACGAAAACTTGGGGTCTGGCACTTTCACAGATAACACGGCTGTCAGGCCTTCACGGGCATCATCACCGGTCATTGAGACCTTGGCTTTTTTGGCGGCACCCAGGGATTCGATATATTGATTCAGAGTACGTGTCAGCGCGCCACGGAAACCGGCAAGGTGAGTACCACCATCACGCTGGGGAATATTATTGGTGAAACAAAAGATATTTTCCTGATACGAGTCATTCCACTGCATGGAGACTTCGACAGTGACGCCGTCTTTTTCGGCAACAAATTCAATCACTGCGGGATGCAATGGCGTTTTATTTCGGTTGAGATGTTCTACAAAGGCGCTGATACCTCCCTTGTATTCAAATACATCCTGTTTGTCATTGCGTTCATCGTCCAACACAATGCGCACCCCGGAATTGAGGAAAGATAATTCACGCAGGCGTTTGGCCAGAATATCGTAGTGAAACTCAATATCACTGAAGGTTTTTGTGCTGGGCAAAAAACGAATCTCGGTGCCAGTGCGATCAGTTGTGCCAATGACTTTCAGCGATTCCAGAGGCTCACCATGCCGGTATTCCTGAAAATGCGTTTCGCCATTGCGCCACACCGTTAGTTTTAATACCTCGGACAAGGCATTAACCACAGATACACCTACGCCATGCAGGCCACCCGAGATTTTGTAGGAATTGTCATCAAACTTACCACCAGCATGTAATACCGTCATGATAACTTCAACAGCGGAACGTCCCTCTTCTTCGTGTATATCTACCGGAATACCGCGACCATTATCCTCTACCGATAACGA
>JAADIL010000220.1:0-6348 GCA_013151355.1 Gammaproteobacteria bacterium | reverse complement strand
CCTGTGCCATCATCGGTATCGCCGATGTACATACCGGGACGCTTTCTTACTGCGTCTAAACCCTTTAAAACTTTGATCCTGGAAGAATCGTAGGAAGTGTCGTCGCTAGCCATTGCAAAGCCTCGTATTAGAAGCTTGCCAGTGTACCAGTTTTTGGTGAATACCGCTTTACAATACGCGACCAAGGTTGATTAACGTGCAACGTGAATCTGCCCTTGTTCCACGTGAAACATCCCGTGCTCCGTACTATCCAGAGGGAAAAGTGAGCTGTCCGTGCCAGTCAAAAATATCTGTGCCCCAGTCTCCATCAGAGACTGCATCAGCATACTGCGCTTGTCCGCATCCAGCTCCGATGGAAGATCATCCACCAACACCACTACAGACGTATCTTGCATACGCATTTGTTCGCACTGCGCCAATACCAATAATGCCACCAATACCTTTTGCTGACCTCTCGATAGATATTCACGGGCATCAATGCCCTGAATACGTATTCGTAAATCAGCCCGGTGTGGGCCAAACTGGGTAAAGCCGCGTTCTTTGTCGGAGCCATATTGCGCGGCAAGATAATCAGCATAGCTCTCCCCTTCTCGCCAACCCTGTTGGTAGCTAATATGTACGTCTGCAAGGTCCGAAAATTTCTGGCTGTAGATTGACACGTACTCCATCAGGTTCGTCAAATAGCGTTGCCGGGCCTGATCCAAATGATCAGCGGTTTGCACCAGCTCCCTGTCCCAGTTGACAATGGATGCTCGCGGCCCACCCGAACGTAATGCAGCATTGCGTTGTGCCAGCACCCGGCGATAATTGCTCCAGATTTGATGGAAGCTGTGTTCCACGTGAAACACACCCCAATCCAGAAACTTTCGGCGGTATTCAGGGCCTTCTTCGATCAGTCTGTGAAGTCCGGGTTCCAATACAGCAACAGGCAGAGCCTGGGTAAGTTCACTACTACGGGCAATCAGTCGCCCTGCCAGTTTAATGGTACTTTTACCCCGCTCACGCTGCATGCCAACTGTAAACTGACGGCCATGTTGCTGGATGTGACCCAACACGGTAAATGAGGGATGGCCTTCACAAATAAGACGATTGGTTTTGTGGGTACGAAAAGATTTTCCGCGACCCAAACAATGAATAGCCTCCAGCAGACTTTGCCGCTGCCGTTGGGGCCAATAATATAATTAAGACCAACAAGGGGTTCGATATGAATATCCTTGAGGTTACGGAAATGCCGAACCGCAAGGGAACGAATAGTCATGGACTATAAAGGGTAAAAACAACCCTGACAGAAATACAGTTTTAAAGTCGCATGGGCATGATCACATAGGTACAAGTGCTGTCTTCTTTTGGGCGAACAACACAACTACTGTTCGAATCACCCAAATTCAATGACACTGTATCTTCTACGACCGCGCCGAGTGCATCCAGTAAATAACTCACATTAAAACCAATCTCCAGTTCCTCACCGGAATAATCCACTTCAATTTCTTCTTCCGCCTCTTCCATTTCCGGATTGTTCGCCTGAGCCTGTAACAAGGCGTTAGACAAACGAATACGTATACCACGGTATTTCTCATTGGATAAAATAGAAGTACGTACCAGTGCCTGACGTAATGTTTCCTTGTCAGCTATAACGTGTTTGTCAGAATTTTTCGGGATTACCCGTTCATAGTCCGGGAAACGTCCATCGATCAATTTTGAAGTAAACACAAAACCCTGGAGCTGAATTTTGATGTGATTGGCACTGACCTGAATTTGCACGGATTCATCTGTGTCTTCCAACAATTTGACCAGTTCTGTAACGCCCTTACGCGGCATAATAATTTGCAGGATATCCGCTGGGTTCACATCACAATCGTATGTACACATGGCAAGTCGATGTCCATCCGTAGCAACAGCACGTACCATACCGTGCGAAATTTCCAGCAACAAACCATTAAGATAATAACGAACATCTTGCTGAGCCATGGCAAAACTGGTTTTTTCAATCAGGTGCTTCAGCACTTTTTGTGGCAGGCTGAATTCAAATTGACTGGTGATTTCATCCACACCAGGAAAATCAGTAACGGGCAAGGTGGTGAGGTTAAACCGGCTTCGTCCGGATTGCACACTAACCCGCTCTTTTTCAGTGTCCAGGGTGATGTTAATGCTGGCACCCTCAGGCAATGCACGACAAATGTCGACAATTTTGCGTGCAGGAATTGTGATGTCACCAGGCTGGGCATTGTCCAGAGGCACTCTGGCAATCATTTCGACTTCGAGGTCCGTAGCCGTCATGGAAAGCTGGTCATTCGAAACAGCGACCAGAATATTGGATAACACCGGCAATGTTTGTCTGCGTTCAACAACGCCCACAATGGTTTGCAAGGGTTTGAGCAGGTCTTCTCGCTGAATGGAAAATTTCATTTTTGGTTTATCCCGTCTATTTAAATAAAAAGATTATTTAAAAGAAATTATTATTACTATTATTAGGCTTGCTCATATCTGTGGACAAGTCATTTTTTAATTTAAACTTCAATAAGTTACTGGTTTTAAAACCTGCCTGATAACGTTTGTACAGGCTTGTGATATGCTGTGGATAAAATGTGGATAAATGGCTGATTTCACTTTTTTACGATGTTATCCACAAGTTTTCCCGGTTTTTTTAACATCTTGTTCAAGCACTGTTTTGCTCATTTTTTATTCAGCTTATAAATAACAAATACACCTGTTCAACTGGACAGGGTGCGCATGATGTTCGAATAATCTTCCATAATTCGCGATTCACTAACTTTCAGTTCCGTAATTTTTCGGCATGCGTGCAACACCGTGGTGTGGTCGCGCCCACCAAAGGCATCACCAATTTCTGGCAGACTGTGATTCGTCAGTTCTTTTGCCAGTGCCATGGCAATTTGTCGTGGCCGCGCAATGGAGCGCGTGCGTTTTTTAGACAATAACTCGGCTACGCGAATTTTGAAATATTCCGCTACTGTTTTTTGAATGTTTTCAATGGTAACCAATTTATCCTGAAGGGCAATCAAATCTTTTAACGCCAGTTTGGTAAAGTCCACAGTTATGGGTTGGCCAGTGAATTTTGCATTGGCTGTGACCCGGCGTAATGCGCCTTCCAGTTCACGGATATTGGAACGAATACGTTTGGCAATAAAAAAAGCCACTTCTTGTGGCAAGTCGGCCTCCAGTTGGGTAGCCTTGCGCATCAAAATGGCGACCCGGGTTTCAAGTTCCGGCGGTTCAATGGCGACAGTGAGCCCCCAGCCGAAACGGGATTTCAGACGTTCTTCCAGCCCGGAAACCTCTTTGGGATAGCGGTCACAGGTGAGAATAATTTGTTGCTGGCCTTCCAGCAAGGTATTGAAAGTATGGAAAAATTCTTCTTGTGAACGTTCTTTCCCGGCAAAAAACTGAATATCATCGATAAGCAGGGCATTCACCGAGCGGTAGTAACGTTTGAAATTATCAATGGCGTTGTGTTGCAAGGCTTTCACCATATCTTGCACAAACCGCTCGGAATGCAAATAAACTACTTTGGCCGACGGGTTTCTGGCTACAATAAGATTGCCCACCGCGTGCATCAAATGTGTTTTTCCAAGACCAACGCCACCGTAAATGAACAAAGGGTTGTAAGCTCCACCCGGATTTTCACCAATCTGGAAAGAGGCAGCACGGGCAAGCTGGTTGGATTTACCTTCCACAAAATTTTCAAATGTGGCAGAGGGATTAAGCCCGCTGTTATGTGTGACGTTGGTATTACGATTACGGGGATTGCGGTTGGTGAACGCATTATTATTGCCAGGCGGACGAATGGCCGCAGGCCTGGTGCCTTCGGTTGTACGCTCATGGCGGGGGGTGTTGAGGATATTCGGCATATTGCCGCCAATTTCCAAAACCACGGGTTGTTGAATATCGGTATCCCCAATTTCACCTAACAGGGTCTCGATGCGCTCCAGCAAACGGGTGTTTACCCAGTCCAGTACAAAACGATTGGGTGCCAGCAGACGCAGTTGTGTGCTGTCTTCCATAACCTGTAATGGCCGGATCCAGGTATTGAATTGCTGGCTGGAAAGCTCGGTTTCCAGATGATTGAGGCAATGCTGCCAGGCATCCGCATGCGTACTCACAAGGTCTCCCGAATCATTTTTATATGGGCCACACTTACTTTAGGCTTTGGACCACTGCACTGTGTGTTGCGTTATCACAGTGATACACCGCGAAAGTTTGCCGAGTTTACGCCTGGATTGGCAAGTTATCCACATCAGTGGACAAAATTATGCGTAACGGTGAAAAAGACCCGGTCACTTGACAGAACGGGGGGTTTCGCAGTAATCTGCGCCGCTTTTTACGGGTTTCAGGTGAAACTTTGCGGCTTGCTCGAGCGCGTTGGAAAAAGCTGGAATCAGGTAGCCAATGTGCTATCCAGATGAAATAAAAGAACGATGACAAATTTTTACCATCCTTTACCAGAACAAGCGGACAGAAAATGAAAAGAACCTTCCAACCCAGCAATCTGCGTCGCAGTCGTACCCACGGTTTTCGTGCGCGCATGGCGACTAAAGCCGGTCGTAAAATTATCAGTGCGCGTCGCGCCAAGGGCCGCAAGCGTTTATCAGCCTGAGCATAACTTCGGGGTTGAATTAAAGTGTTGAACCCCATTCGTTTGATCGCTGTCACCGCAACACTTGCTGCATAACAGCGGTTGCCCATGCCGCGCAATACACCCGCAAAACGTCGAGCCACAAACCGTTTTTCGCGTCAGGTTCGTTTATCAGGCAGCGATGATTTCCAAAAGGTTTTCAAACAAACAGGTTACCGTTCTGCGGATCAGTGGTTAACGGTGCTGGCAAGGCAAAATGAGCCTGGTCATGCCCGTTTGGGTTTGGCCATCAGCAAACGCACAATAAAAGCGGCGACAGGACGTAACCGGGTCAAGCGACTGGTTCGGGAGAGCTTTCGCCAGCACCAGCAATCACTCGCAGGTCTGGACATTGTGGTGTTAAGTCGAAATGCCACGTCGCAGGCAAGTAACCCTGAACTGGTCTCGGCATTGCAAACACATTGGCAACGGATAGCAAAACAATTGGCAAAGCAGTTGGTATAACAACAATGCGCAAAAGCCTGATTTTTTTGATTCGAATTTACCGTTATGCGATTAGTCCGCTGATGGGCCCGCATTGCCGTTTTTATCCTGGTTGTTCCTGCTATGCACAAACGGCGCTGGAGCAGCACGGGGTGTTGCGTGGTGGCTGGCTGGCTATTCGTCGTTTGGCACGTTGCCACCCCTGGCACCCCGGTGGTGTCGATCCCGTACCTGAGCGCACTGATGCAAGTCCGGTTTGTAAACATACCTGACGCATTGACCAAAAACCTGAATTTAAAAAGCTATTTAAAAACTGATGGATAATCAAAAACTTGTTTTATTTATTGCCCTCTCGCTGGTGATTTTGCTGTTGTTCAGTGCGTGGCAACGGGAACAGCAGCCACCACTGGTCGCCACTGAAACAGCCGGTGGCCCGGCCATTGTTGCCGCAGGCGATGCAACAGTGGCACCCGCTGCGGATGTGCCCACTGTCGTGCGTGAAGATCAGGCGATATCTGCACCTGCGGTAGCGCCGCAGGCGGAGTCCTTCCAGCCTGCTCTTGTGATGGAGAGTCAACGCATTACGGTAAATACTGATCGCCTGCAAGTAGTGATCAACACTGCCGGTGGCGAAATTACCCGTGTTGCGTTACCCACTTATCCGGTAGAACAGGATAAACCTGATGTGCCGGTCCAGCTGCTGAATGATCGTATGCCCGGATATTTCGTGGCGCAGTCGGGTTTGTTGGCATCACAGGGCAAAGCACCGGACCACCATGCCCTGTTTACTGCGGAACAGACAAACTATGAACTGGTTGATGGTGAAGATGCATTAAAAGTCCGTTTGCACTGGTCCAGCGAAGATGGCATCAAGGTCATTAAAACGTACACTTTCCACCGTGACAGTTACACAGTGGACCTGGATGTGGAAGTACAAAATAACGGCCAGCAAGCCTGGAAGGGCCGTGCCTATCAGCAGTTACAGCGTACAGAAATGGCGCGCGAATCCTGGCTTTTGTACACCTATACCGGTGGTGTGGTGTCCAGCAGTTGGGATCCTTACGAAAAAATTGAATTTTCAGATATGGCCACCTGGAAGGCCGAGCAGAGTTACAACAAAGGTGGCTGGATTGCCATGTTGCAACATTATTTCCTCAGTGCCTGGATACCGCCAGCTGACACGGCCAATCATTTTTATACCAAAGCATTGGCTGATGGCCGCTATCTGCTCGGCCAGTCCGGGGAAGAACGCAGCATCATGCCGGGCAACAACA
>JAADIL010000085.1 GCA_013151355.1 Gammaproteobacteria bacterium | reverse complement strand
CTCTTTCATGGGCTTTACTCAGTGGTTTTGAAGCGGCTACCCGTTTCGGACTGCGTTTTGCAACACGACGCTTCGCTTTTACTTTTGTTTTTTTCTTTTTGATCATGTTTTTCCTCCGGGGAATCAATTAACTATCAAACAGATTAACAAACAGTTTTTTCATAAAAAGCGTACACACGGCAAAGTGTATCTTTTTTTTATTGAATAACAAGTAAAAAGCGTATTTATCCAGTTTTTACTTTATAAAAAACGTATTGGCATTTATCTGTTTTTCAATAATTATTGACTAAATCCGGGTGAAAAACTAAAAATCACAATATTCAAATTCACCGACAACAGACATTTTTGAGGTTTTTTATTTATGCATACGGAATGGAAATTAAATAACTTAGGGGCATGCACGTAATAACATCCCGATCTGGCACTCATATTTAGTCTGTATTCGCCTACCTAAAGCGCCTACTGTTGGTGTTCGTTCTGATTGAACAAAAGTGCAGGAATAGTCGTTCTATTTCGAGCTTTTGTGATTGAAGAACGGGCGAAAACGGGCTGAAGCAGAGATGCCAATTGTATGAGTTATTTAATTTCCATTCCTGAGCATTTGTGAATAATCATCAAGTTTGTCCAGCAGAGCCCGTTGGGCAGAATTCAATTCGCCACTATCACGCAGTTGTGCGATGCATTCGTTATACTCATCAAAACTTGTACCCGCACCAGAGCTGGCACCTGTCAAACGCGCCATGCGGAATTCCTCCCAACGGTTTTTTTCGACATCGTTCAGCGTGTCCGGGTAGTTTCGGGCACGGTAACGAAACAACATTTCCGCAAGACGTTTGTCTTTAAATGGAAGATCCAGGCCCGCCAGGTTTTCAGGTGGCGTATTTCGAATGTCTTCCATACGCGCCCGATCGTCATTGGAAAAAAATCCGCCGCTGTAAAGCATGAAATCCGGATCACTGATGTCTTCAAATGCCGGAGTACGATAAATTTCCTGCAATTTTTTGGTAAAGGATGATTGCGCCAATAGTTGATCAAGATGTTGCTGCGCCAGTTGTGGATCAAGTTGCCAGCGTGCCGCAGCATCGGGGGTAAGCGTCTTTGCAGGAACCACCACCGGACTTTTGTTGATATGAATGGTTTTAACCGGTAACCGGATGCAACTTTCGGGAAGTTCATTCTGGCGGGCAAACAGGCGGCCTTTCAATTCTTCTTCATTCAGCGAAAAGAATTGTGCCGGATCAATCCGCAAGTCATAAACAATGATTTCGTTTTTATTCGTCGGGTGCTGTGCCAGTGGTGCCACAAGACTGATACAACCACGTTCGGCCGGATACATGGACGAAACATGCAATACAGGTATGGGGTTAATCACATTCAGTTGTTGTGCCACAGCCTGTTTGGAACGATGCGTAAAAACATAATTGTATAGTCTGGGTTGTTTTTCACGAATCAGGCGTGCCATGGCAATCGTCGCCAATACGTCCGATACGGCATCATGTGCAGCATCATGTACGATGCCATTGGCGGCAGTCAGCTGTTCCAGTCGAAAACTGGCTTTTCCATTTTCATGTGTTGGCCAGACTATGCCTTCCGGTCGCAAGGCATGGGTTAATCGTGCCACATCGATAATGTCCCAGCGTGAATTTCCATTTTGCCATTCCCGCGCATAGGCATCAAAAAAATTACGATACAAGGTAAAACGTGTTACTTCATCGTCAAAACGCAGATTGTTGTAACCCGTTACACAGGTATTGGGCCGGGAGAATTCATCATGAATTTGCCGAATAAATTCCGCCTCGGGCACACCTTCTGCCAGTGCCTGTTGCGGGGTAATACCGGTGACCAGACAGGCCTTCGGGTGCGGCAGAAAGTCGTTGGCGGGTTTGCAAAAGACATTCAGGGGTTCGCCGATAACATTCAGATCAAGGTCGGTACGAATACCCGCAAACTGCACGGGACGATCACGGCGCGGATCAACACCAAAGGTTTCATAATCGTGCCAATAGAGGCTGGGTGCAGTATTGTTTTGGTTCTTGTTTGAGCGGGTTATTGCCATCGTATTATTTTTCACACCTGTTTATATATTGCGTGAAAAAGAATATATCGGAAATTGTTTTTACGGGGAACTTTCTGTAAAAGTTTTTGCGAAACACAAAACCGGGCAAGGTGGCTTCTCTATCCCCGAGAACGTGCACGCTCCTTAATCATCGCCTTTAACAACAACCGTCACCAACAGCGCGGTGACATTATCTGCGCCACCGTTATCCAGTGACTTCCGGATCATCAAGTCTACCTTTTGACTTTCGTTCAGCTCCAGCGTGAGGATTTCGATAATTTCTGCGGTCGATACTTCTCCGGATAACCCGTCACTGCACAACAATAATTGTTGGCCATGTTGCAGGCAACCCTGCACACGCCCTACTTCCATTTTGTGCAGGTCGGACATACCAATCGCCTGGGTAATGTAATTGCGCTGCGGGTGCACCAGAGCTTCTTCGGGAGTGATCCTGCCTTCATCCACCATGTGTTGCACCAGTGAATGATCTTTGGTGATTTGCGTGAGTTGTTTGCCATCCCATACATAAGCACGACTGTCACCCACCCACACCACATCAAAATGACCATTATCCAGTTTTAGCGCCACAGCAGTGGAGCCCATACCGGGTTTGCCCTCACCATTATCCGCAGCCTTGCGCACGGCATAATGTGCCAGTATCAGCGCTTCGGGCATCGGCTTACCGTTGCGAATTTCACGGCTGACACAATCCACCACAATACGACTGGCAATTTCACCACCTTCATGACCGCCCATACCATCGGCCAGCACACAAAAATTGGCATCCGCATCCACTGCGTAACAGTCTTCGTTATGCATGCGCACATTACCTACATGGGTAACATGCCCACAAGTACTAAATGCCATAAATTAATTTCTCGTTGTTGTTATTGTTAATGGCCAAAAATTGTTATTGGCCAAATAATTGATAAGCCTGACTGTCAATGAACACATCGACCAGAATCGGGTCTACTTTGCCGGCATTAACTTCGTGATGCAGGATATCCAGCGCCTGATCCACACCCAGACTACGCTTGTAAGGCCGGTCACCTGCGGTGAGCGCATCAAAAATATCCGCCACGGCCATAATGCGCGACTGAACAGGAATCGCATCTCCCATCAGGCCCTGCGGATAACCCGTGCCATCCAGTTTTTCGTGATGAGCATGGGCAATGTCGGCGACGGCAGATAACGACGCCGTCCATGGAATATGACTCAAAAAAGCAAAAGTGTGACTCACATGCGACTGAATTTCCAGACGTTCATCGGGTGTCAGGCTGCCACGCGCCAGAGTCAGTGCATCCAGCTCCGGTGCGTTCAGTAATTGCACATGCTCGCCATCGTTGCCGGGAAAAACAAAATCTGCCACCGCGCGCAAATCATCTGTCACTTCATCATCCAGTACCGAGGGTTCATTCGCATGCCGGATCATTGCCATAAACCGCTGTAATTGAGCCACTTTCAGGGACAGGTGTTTATCCATGACTGCGCGGCGCAGCTTGAATTCTGCGGGCGATAATTCTCCGTGCTGATCAATCAGCTCGCGGTAGGCCTGCCGCTCCAGGCTGGCGTGCGCATAACGAAACCGCGCTTCCAGCAATTCCATTTGCGAATGATACAATTTTCGCGCCTTGATCAGTACATGCTCGCGCACGCCCACCTTGCCAAAATCATGCAGCAATGCGGCATAACGCAGTTCCTGCATCTGGTCCCGGCTAAAATTGATATCACGTAACGTTTTCTGGCCGGACTGATCCACAGCGGTCGCCAAACGTTGCGAATATTCGGCAACACGAAATGAATGACCAGCGGTGGTGGGATCACGTGCTTCGATGGCATGCACCGACGCGGTAACAAAGCTTTCGAACAAATGACCAATATCTTCGTACAACACAAAATTTTTCAGCGCAATGGCCACCTGCGCACCAATGCCGGTGAGAATTTGCAAATCTTCTTCACAGAAAGAATGGGTTTCGCTATGGGTATCAATTTGAATCAGGCCCATGACCTCCTTGTCCACCAGCAACGGTACACACATCATGCTGCGAATGCCCAGGCTCAGGATCGACTGGTGATCATCAAAACGGTGATCATCTGCCGCATCGTTCGACAGGATGCTGCGCCGCTGGCTCACCACTTCTTCAACAATGGCTTCCGACAGCGCCAACACTTCCCCTTCTCCGGACGGCTCACGCGTGGAAGCCGCAGCGGGTTTGAATTCTTGAGATTCCTTGTCACGCAACACAACAAAGGCACGTTCGGCAGTGGGGAAAATCACAAAAATAAAATCCATGATTTTGGCGAACAGCGATTCCCGGTCATGTTCCCCGCCGAGGCCGATGCTGACCTGCGCCATTGCCCGCAAACGGCGCAGATCATCACTCTCCGAGGATTTTTCATCATCCGTTATCGCTTCACGCAGAGCGTCCACCACTGCGGGAGCATCCAGCACCACACTGATTTCCGGCTCCGGTAAATCGACCGGACAAAACAACATGGAGATATCGGCCTGTGATGCAGCTGCATCCGGGTTCGCGGTGAGCGACAGATCAAACACTTCTTCATTTAAACCAATTTCGGACGCCCAGGGCGTGGTGGCGTTGCTGTCACCGGATGACTCTGTCGAGGTCAGCGTCGGCCGAAAACGCATGTGCACCCCTCCCACCTGCACATTGCTGCCCTCACGCAATACACAAGGCGTGCCCGGCTGCAAACGAAAGGTGTTGAGGAAGGTGCCGTTGGTGGAGTGGCAATCTTCCAGATAATACCGGCCACGCCGGGTATAAATACGCGCGTGCTTGCGACTTACCCGGGTATCTGCCAGATCAATACCACCTTTTTGTAATGGCACATCCTCGTCATCACGACCGATGATGGTCTCTGCATCTAACGGAAAACGAGTGCCCAGCAAAGGCCCGTTAAGGACTTCCAGATAGGCTGCTGCCAGTTGTCGAGTTTGCTCGTTGCTCATGTTGACTCATATTCAGGGATGTATTGTCCAGGGGTAATAACCTCTGCCCGAGGGTAATAACCGCTGTATGTTTCGTGTATTTCGGTCATTATACTGTCAGGGACAAAAAACGGGCCACAAACCGGTGTTTTTACACAAACACTCCAAAGTAACTTGCGTATAATGAAACCAGTAAATCCGGGCCCGTAAATCTAACCCTGTGTTAACGCAAAGGATAGACCGTGAATAACGATATTCTGAAAGTACCCAAAAAGCTTCGCCTCGTCACCCTGTGGGTGCACCCGGAGGGTCGCGTCATCGGTTCCATTTATTTACGCACACAAAGCCCAAACCACGCTGGCAGTGAACAGCCACTGGAAGCACTGAATGCCTGCGAAAGTTTTCTGGTATTTAACCGTGACGAACCTGCCGAACTGCGCTTTTATAACATCAAATCGGTGATTCGCATCGAATACGCAGCAACGGGAGATGATGAAACCGCCGACAACGGTACCACGAATAACCCCATGCACTGTCATTTACAGTTAATGGATGGCTCCTGCATCGACGGCAGCATTCGTGAGTGCCTGCCGCCCGATCATGCCCGCCTGCTGGATTACCTGAACCGCAGCAACGAGGCTTTCATCAAGGTATACATGGAAGACGGATTGATTTTTCTCATTAACAAATCCTACATTAATCATGTTCACGTCGATGATATCGACACAATCCATGTTGACACCCAGGGAGCGGACTGAGGTCTTTCCTGTGGTTTTCGCCTTGTCTTTCACTATCCTGCCCGCCAGTAGCACATGGAGCTGTTCGTGAGCCTGCTGTCCGGCTTCAAGACCAGTCGCGCCATTGCCATCATTCTTGCCGAGGATGCCGGGGCCACGGCGGAAGGCAAGCGTGCCCTGTACAAACTCAAACAGATTGGCGAACCAGCGATTCCCAAACTCATTGAGGCACTGGAAAATACCCGACACACCGCCACTCTGGAACAACTGCTGACGGGTTTTGTGCGTAACAGCAGTCTGCCGCTGTTTCTCGTCGGTCTGGCCCATGGTGACCAGCGCATCGTCGATGGTGTAACCCGCGTGCTCAAACGTGCCCAGGATTTTAACCCCAATGAGCTGTTCCCCTGGTTCAGCCAGCCTGTGGATGGCGAAGAAGTCTCCAAAACCGCTCTGGGGGAAGTGCTCACCGCCCATGCCGAGCGTATCAATGCCAACACATTGCTGGGCCTGCTGGATCAGGTAGACAGCAAGGTGCGGCCGATTTTGTACCGTTTGCTGGACCAGCTCGCCAACGAGGCGCTGGTGCCGGACATCAGCCAACGACTCGACAGCAAACAACCGTTGGTACGTGCACACTTGCTACAGCTGTTATCCCGTTTTGACACGGCATCCAGTCACGAGGGACTGGTCAAGGCACTGGGCGATCCCAACAAGGCCGTGCGTCAGGCAGCACTCAATGGCCTGGCCACACTTCATGCCAAAGACAGTGTCGGCGATATCTGCGCCCTGCTGAGTGACAGTGACCTCACCGTGCAATCGGCAGCTATTGAGACCCTGGCCAAAATTCGTTCACCTCACACCATCAAACACCTGATTACCGTATTGCAGGACGAATCCGAATATGTGCGCCGCGCCGCTGTGGAAGTACTCAACGAGGTAGGAGATCAAAATGCGGTAAAAGATCTGCTCAATGCCCTGCGCGATGTGGACTGGTGGGTGAAAGTACGCGCCGCCGATGCACTGGGCGCCATTGGTGGTCCCAAAGTGTTTGATGCTGTGCTGGCACTGATCACCGACAAGGATGAATTCCTGCGCCGCACTGCGGTGGAGATCCTCAACACCAGCAAAGATCCGCGCGCGGTAGATCGACTCATCGAGGCCCTGCGCGATGAAGACTGGTGGGTGCGGGAACGTGCCGTGGATGCCCTGGCGGCCATCGGTGACACTCGTGCTGTGCCACATCTGGTCACCATGATGGAAGAAAATCCGGAAGCCGGTCAGGTGGTGATTCGCGCCCTGGCCACCCTGGGTGACAAACAGGCTGTCACGCCCCTGCTCAAACAGTTGGACAACACCAATAACGCCCTGCGTAAAGAGGCTCTGCGGGCGTTGGAAAGCCTCACCGATGACAGCAATGTCCAGACGGTACAGGAAGCGACTACCCAGCTCATCAACTCTCGCACCGACGACGTACGCACTGTGGCCAGCGAAACCATGCAAAGCCTGATTATGCGTTTTGGCGATCGTACCAATGGTGCTGCCACTCATGGCGCCACCATCATCAACGACCCCGTTTCGTCCACCCCTGCGGAGACGAATACCCGGAATTTCGACAACGCACCGACCGCTGATACTTCGGGGCAGACGCAGGCCATGCACACAAGTGGTTCTTTCTCATCATCGGGAGGCACGACAACTCATGGTGATCAGGGTCAGCACTTCGCACACGTTTTTGATCCCTCACGGCTGGCCCCCAACACCGTACTCGCAGACCGCTATCACGTTATCCGCAAAATTGGCGAAGGTGCCTTTGGTGTGGTGTGGCTGGTGGAAGATGTGATGGTAGGTGACCAGTTTATTCTCAAATTCCTCAATCCGCATGTCGCGGCCGACCAGAGCATGATCGAACGCTTCATGCATGAGCTGCGTTATGCCCGTAAAATCACCCACGAAAACATCATTCGCATTTACGATCTGGTGACTATCGACGAGTCCTACGCCATTTCCATGGAATACTTTCCCAGTCATTCCCTGGCCGACGAGCTGAACAAACGCAAAAAACAAAAACAGACCTGTGACGTTCGCCGTGGCATACAGCTGATGTGCAGCATTTGTCGTGGCATGGCCCAGGCACAAACCATGGGCGTGGTACACCGCGATCTCAAACCCGCAAATATCCTGATTAACGATGACGATCTGGTAAAAATCGTTGACTTCGGCCTCGCCGCTGCCGCACGCAAGGCAGATTCACGACTCACCAAAAGTGGCATTTTGGTGGGCACCCCCACGTACATGGCCCCCGAACAGGTACGCGGCCGTACCATTGATTCGCGCACCGATATTTATACCCTGGGCATCATCCTCTACGAAATGTTTGTGGGCGCAGCACCGTATACCGGTGACGAATCCATGGCTATTTTGTTTCAACATGTGGAAGGCTCGGCAACCCCGCCGCGAAAAATCAACCCGGAGCTACCCGAGTCACTGGAGGACATTATTATCAAGGCCATGGCCGTGAAACCCGGGAAACGGTTTCAGACTTTTGACGAATTACGTGAAAAACTGGAAGCCGTGGAGAAAAAACGCTAGTGGCCAGAATTGACGCCTTCCTGAAGCTCGGCCGCGAACAAGGCTGTACCGACATTCACTTTGCCGTCGGCATGCCGCCCTTGCTGCGCAACCTGGGTGACCTCACCCCCATCAAATACCGGGACCTCACTGACCAGGAACTGGAAAGCCTGATCTTCGAAATACTGAATAACCGCCAGAAAACCGATTTCGATAATGGTCAAGACATCGATTTTGCTTATCAAAGTAATGATGCGGGACGATTTCGTGTCAGCCTGTTTCGCAAAGTGACAGGCATGGGAGCTACCTTCCGGTTGGTGAATACCGACATCCCTTCTCTGCACGACTGGGCATGCCACCCATCATCGAAAGATTTATTGATGCTCATCAAGGGCTGGTATTGGTCACGGGTGCCACGGGAACCGGTAAATCCACTACCCTGGCTTCCATGCTGGACCTGATCAACCGCAACCGCCGACTGAATATTATTACCCTTGAAGACCCCATCGAATACATTCACCACAGCCAGAAATCCCTGGTGGTACAACGCGAAATCGGCACCCACGTCGATACCTTTGCCAATGGTCTGCGCGCTGCCTTGCGCGAAGACCCGGACGTCATTCTGGTGGGCGAGCTGCGCGACCCGGAAACCATCATGATGGCCATGACCGCTGCGGAAACCGGCCATCTGGTACTGGGCACCCTGCACACTACCTCGGCCACCAAAACTCTGGATCGCATCATCGACGCCACTCCCACCGAACAAAAAGCCCAGGCCACCAACTTTCTTGCCCAGCATTTGCAGGGAGTGATCAGCCAGAAACTGGTAAAAACCGTGGATGGACGCAGCCGCAAGGCCATTGTGGAGGTGTTCATCAACACCCCGGCCATCGCCAACCTCATCAGCACCGGCAAAATTTTCCAGATTCCCTCTATTTTGCAAACCGGGCGGGACAAGGGCATGCAAACCATGGATCAGGCACTGCTGGAGGCGCTGCAAAAGAAGGACATTGATCCTGATGATGCCTACCTGCACGCCACCAACAAACAACAGTTCCAGCGCTTTGTGACAGACCCGGATCTGCTGCCACAGATTGACCTGGCCATCAGTTAAATGATGAGTACCCATCCATGAGCCGCGTCAACGCCTTTCTTGAATTGCTGATCAAACAGGCGGGATCAGACCTGCACCTGGTCTCGGGCAACCCGCCACGCATCCGGCTTTACGGCGAAATCCATCCGGTTAAATACCGCGAACTGACCGAGAGTGAAACACAAAATCTGCTGTTTGAAATCATGCCTGAGCGAGTCAAACAAGTTTTCGAAAAACTGGGGGGGGCTGACTTTGGCTACGAAATACCCGGAATATCGCGCTTTCGCGTCAATGTCTTTCGCCACCTTGGCGGCATTGGTGCCGTGTTCCGGGCCATCCCCAACGCCGTCACCGATCTGGCTGCCCTGAACATGCCACCGGTGCTCAAGACACTGGCCCGGCAACGCAAAGGGCTGATTCTGGTGGCAGGTCCCACCGGCTCAGGAAAATCCACCACCCTCGCAGCAATGATTGACTTCATTAACGCCGAACGCAAAGGCCATATCATCACCATCGAAGATCCGGTGGAACATGTACACATGCCCAGAGGCTGCCTGATCAGCCAGCGTGAAGTCGGTGATCATACCGACAGTTTCGCCTCTGCCCTGCGCTCTGCCCTGCGCGAAGATCCCGATGTCATCCTCGTCGGAGAAATGCGCGACCTGGACACCATCAGTCTGGCGGTCACCGCAGCAGAAATGGGTATTCTGATTTTAGCCACCCTGCACACCAATGGCGCCGCAGCCGCTATCGACCGGATAATCAATGTATTCCCTCCTGGCGAAGAACCCTACATTCGTGCCATGCTGTCAACCTCACTGTGTGGTGTTATCTCGAACAACTGGTAAAAACAGCGGATAATCGTGGCCGACTTGCAGCCGTGGAGACTCTGATTAATAATTCAGCTGCTTCCAACATTATCCGTGAGGGTAAAACCGAGCAATTAGAAAATGTGATTCAGGGTGGCGCCCTGCAAGGCATGCAGAGTATCGATACCGCGTTGCGCCGTTTGCTCGACGAGAAACTGATAACCGGTGAAGAGGCCTATCGAAAGGCCCGACTGAAATCGAACTTCGAACAATATAGGGAACAAGATGACTCAACCAACCCGGCATCAGCCAACAAATTCCAATAATGTCACCTCCCTCCCCGGGCTGGATGAAACACGTCTTGCATCATCAGAACATGAGCAGGTTACACAAACACCCTCTGCCAGAGTCGCCGAACCGGAGCGCAAGCTGGTCCTCACTCTGGAAGGTAAAATCCTCCGTGAATTTTCCATTGGCAGCCACAATCTGAGTATTGGTCGCAAATACGGTAACAACATCCAGTTAAACGACCTGACCCTGAGTGGACGCCACGCACTGATTTCCAGTATCCCCGATTATGTTTTTATCGAAGACCTGGACAGCACCAATGGCACCCTGGTCAATGGCAATCATGTGAAAAAATCCTCACTTGAGCATGGCGATATTATCCAGGTTGGCCACCACCAGCTCACCTACATATGTGAACCGGAAACCAGCTACGAACCCACCATGTTTGTAAAAGCGGAACTGGATGAAACGCAGTTTATTTATAGCGATGAAATCAACCAGGCACTGGTCACCGGTCTCGCACTGGGCGGCCTGCGCACCGTGGACGAACCGGCTTCAAAACCCGTCATGGAATTGCGCAAAACCTACAACACCATTGGCTTTCAGGGCAAACGCATGGCACTGATCACACGTGGCTCTGAAGGTTACAGTATCACTTCAGTGATTGGTACGCGCAGCCGCCGGGCCAGTGATGTTCCCTGTATCAATGATGAAGAACTGGGTACCGAACAGCTTTTGTTAAATGAAGGTGACGTCATCAATATCGCCGGATTTGAAGTCCAGTTTTATTATCTGAGTTAAGGCACCGCTAATCCGGCAACCCCGGGACGGACCCGCTCGTCGATACACTCCGCCTCCACCAACACTCACCTCTCAAGGAACTGCCTGCATGAACAGCAAACTCATTCTCACACTGGATGGTGAGATCATTAACGAATATCCACTGGATGCTGAAACACTCAGCATTGGTCGTAAACACGACAACGACATCCAGTTAAACGATCTGACCGTGAGCGGCCGTCATGCCATGATCAGCCGTACACAGCCGGATCAAACCTTTGTTGAGGACCTTGGCAGCACCAACAGCACCCTGGTCAACGGCAGCCATATCAAAAAAATGGCGCTGAGACACGGTGACATTATCCAGATGGGTCACCACCAGTTCACCTTTCTCGACGAAGGCGGCGTACAATATGAACCCACCATGTTCATCAAGGCAGAGATGGATGAAACCCAGATGGTACTGCCCGACTGGGAATCTCGCGAAGAAAGCATCAAGGGGCAACCTCTGGCTGGCCTGAGAACACTCAACGGCCCACTGGCACGCACCGTAATGGAACTGCGCAAACCATTCAGCACTATCGGTTTTCAGGGCCATAAAATGGCGCTGATCAGCCGTGGTCTGGACAACTACACCATCAGCCCCGTCGTAGCCGCTACAAAAAGCCGTCGCTCATCAGACCACGCTCTGCTCAATGGTAAAGAATTCGGCCCACCATCAGCTGTCACCCTCAAACCGAAAGACGTCATCAGCATTTCCGGTTTTGAAGTTGAGTTTTATTTTATCCACTGACCCTGCAACACAACACAGTAGCGATGTGAGTTTAAATAACCGGGATATCAAAACCAATAAAATACAGCCAGTGCAGCGCCTCCCACCAACTCGATGTTGTTCTCCCGTACTGTTCTTCCAGCCCGGGTTTCTTGCGGCATTAAAGCTGGTTACTTTTCTTCAGGAAGGCAATGGCACCAATGTCGGAACCATATTGGTTAATACATATCCACCCCGGAGAGGAAGACAGCTCTCTGGATAACTTCCAGTACATCGTCATGCGCTAATTGTCGGGTTCAGCGTTCCTGTCATGCTCTGTAACAAGGCGCCGTGCGCAGGCAATGGTCGTACCCTTGTCAAGCGCGGCACCAACAGTAGGCGCTTTTAGGCGACGCCGTTGCAGAGCATGACAGGAACGCCCGAAGGGTTGGTCTGTCAGCATCCATGGCCGCGTCCCGTCTCTTGCAAAGATGACAAACAAAATAATCATCGTCCATAACTATCGACGATGACTTCAGACCACCCGATTATTCACGCTACAGTCAGGTCATAAACGAAAGCTTTCAGCAACCTGTTTGTAATCAGCATTTCATTCAGCTCGCAAAGTCACTCAAACTCATCGACTGCCGCTGGACACCCCGTCTCAGCGTGAGCCATGCAAACACCCGCACATTGCACACCACTGATAAGGAATGGATATGGAAAACTCACTCGCTGGATGAGCCGCTACGACCTGTAGAACACGTTGCCTTTCGCGTCTGGTCCCGTTGTCAATCGTCACACCAGGCAAACGATTACGCAACAACGGCTCCTGCACTCTGCCTTCGGCTATATTTGTGAAGCATTTTCTCCCCTGGCCTCAATGAGATTTGCGCGTATCGTCCTGATCACTCTACAAACAGCTCAACTGCGGATTCCAGATTCCACAAATAGCTCATGCAGGCAAACATCAGCGATGTCATGAAATCATGAAATACGGAATACCGACAGACTTGTCATTGGGAAACGATACGACTACTTTGGCTATATGTATGACTGCACCAGACTTAAACGTTGGCCGGGCTTCATACGTAATCAGGTTGATCCACTCTAGTGATCTGACCGGGATTTTGAACATCACAGAAATGAGTGACAATATGGCTACCCTGACGAAAATGAAAAGGCTTCAGCTATTACCAGTAAATGATAATAAATCTGAAGCCTTCCAGGATAACATTGGTAGCGGGGACAGGCAGGATTTGAACCTGTGACCTTCGGGTTATGAGCCCGACGAGCTACCGGACTGCTCCACCCCGCACCCGAGGCAGCGCATTCTACCCAGGTCCGCTAAAAATACAAGTCCGATTGGCAAATAGTTTGGGGCGGTCGGGTTAAAAAGTCTTTAAAACAAAATTGGACGGGGTAATAAACAACCCCGTAGCAAGCTATCTCGCTACGCGAAGCGGGGTATTACAACTGCCAGTTCAAACGCCTGGACGTTTGAACAAAAAACTTACGCAAGCTGACGGGGTATTAACGTCACACCGGCGAAGGCCGGTGTCCAGGGGTTTCAACCTCTGGATTCTGGCCTGCGCCAGAATGACGGTATTCACAGCAAGCTGCGGGGAATTGAACCCAAAGAGATTAAATGACAACATCTGAGCGGTCTGTACAGCGCGTTGAATTTTGTGACTGACACCACCAAAAGCAGGCGCTTTCAGGCGAGGCACCGCGCACAGACAACGGCCCCAAGTCCTTGTCAGGCACGGTAACAGCTA
>JAADIL010000074.1 GCA_013151355.1 Gammaproteobacteria bacterium | reverse complement strand
CTGACTGGTTAATAAACGACAGTGGCGTACTTTTCGGGAGAGAACTGATTATGAATAAAAAATATTTGCTTGCCGGTCTTTTTGTGGCCAGCCTCGGCACCACATCCATCGCAACGGCGGGCGCTGGCGACACTTATGCCGGTGTCAGCCTGGGAAACGCTTCACCGGACTCAAGCTTCTTTGACGATTCCGTCGGGTGGAAAATTTTTGGCGGCTATGAACTCAATGAAATTTTGGCTGTGGAAGGTGGCTATGTGTCGTTTGGTGAAATGGACGGCCCTACGGAGTTCGGTGCTACCACCGTCTTCGAAGTTACCGGATTTGAGGTCGCGGCCGTCGGCAATTACCCTATTAATAGTCAGCTCTCTGTTTTTGGTAAAGTTGGCCTGCTGGCTTGGGATGCCGAGTTAAGCAATCCCAATATAGGTTCAATCAGCGACACCGGCACGGATGTCTTTTTTGGTCTTGGTGGCCAATATGAAATCTCGGGCAACCTGGCCGTACGTGGCCAGCTGGGAGAGTTACAGCCTGGACGACGCCGACATCGACTTTTTATCTGCCAGCGCGGTTTTTGGTTTCTGAGCCATACCGGAGCCACAAGGCTAGCGTGGTGGGCACCAATCCCCACCACGTTCCGCTTCCGGCCTCCGCAATACTGAAAACCCACACACCATCCAGTAACCCTGCCCTGAAAAACCAAACCCGCCACATTAAACCATTCACCACTGTTTCCCTGTAATATAAAGGGCATCTCTGATTATTCATAAACGCGCATCTTGAGCCCAAAATCTGTAGTGGGAGCCGCAAATTGGACATGGAAAATGAAAAAACCCGGATTCTTCACCGGGATACCCCGCCGGTAAACCCGCCGGACTCATCACATGCCAGTGAGGTAGGTCCGGGAGGGCTTATCAATAACCGGTTTCGCCTCGAATACATGCTGGGACAAGGCGGCATGGGTGTTGTCTATGCCGCACGGGATTTACGTAAAGAGGAGCTGGGTGATGCCGACTCTCGGATTGCGATCAAGCTGTTATCAGAAGAAGTCCGGCACCTGCCCAATGCGTTGCGCATGTTGCAACAGGAATGCAAAAAGGCACAAGACCTGGCACACCCCAATGTAGTGACGGTGCATGATTTTGACCGGGATGGTGAAGTCGTTTACATGACCATGGAATTACTTGCGGGACAGCCGCTGGGCGAGTACATGACCGAGATGGAAATTGCCACGGCCGGGAAAAACCTGTCTGTGGATTTCAGTAAGCCTCTTTCCATTATCGCCGACATTGTGCAGGGACTGGCGTATGCACATAAACGAGGCATTGTGCATTTTGACCTGAAACCCGGCAATGTTTTCATTACCGATGAAGGCACCACAAAAATTCTGGATTTTGGCATTGCCCGTGCTGTGTTGACATCGGGCGGTGAGACATCAAACGATGCGACCCTGTTTGGTGGCATGATTGCATTAACACCACGTTATGCCAGCCTGGAAATGTTGCTTGGCCTGCTGCCAGACCCTCGGGATGATATTTATGCACTGGCCATTATTGCCTATCACTTGCTGGCCGGAAAACACCCCTTCGGTGAATTGTCGGCAACAGAGGTTTTGCATCAGAATGTGCAACCAGAACGTATTCCGGGCCTGACAGAGCGACAATGGAAGGGGCTTTTGAATGGTCTCGCTCTGAAGAGAGAAGACAGAACCGCCTCGGCGGAGGAATTTCTTGAGGCTATCTCGCCAAGGCGGGTTGATCGCCGGTACTGGCTGGCCGTTGGCACAGCCGCAACAGCCATTGCTGTCAGTCTGTTTTTCTGGCTACAGCCTCCGCAAATTGTCGCCCCCAGCCTGTTCGACAATCCACCACCTGCGGCCGGGCTGACTGTGGCAAACAAAAGTCAGGTCGAACAATTACTGGAAGTCGCCGAGGTACATTTGATGGTGGGTCGCCTGATTTCACCCGCAGGTGCAAATGCCCTTGATGTTTATAACCAGGTACTTGGCATACACCCCTACAACCGCCAGGCCATTCGGGGACTGAAATCATTGTTGGACAGACTAACGCAGGCAGCCGGGTTGGCGATAAATGACGGCGAACGACGCCGGGCCGAAGAGCTGATTGACAGCGGCCTGAAAATCTACCCGCAACACAAACCATTATTAAATCTGCAACAGCAACTCAGGAATGGAAATTGAATAACTTACACAATTTCCATTCCTTATCGAGGAAAAATCATGAAACACCTCAATGAAAAAACACGAAAAAAAGCGGCTCGCACCCGTATCTCCCTGAAATCATTTCAGCACGGAATAATGGCGCTTGCGGTCACTCTCATCGTCGGTTGCACCGCAGGAATGAACACACCGGACAGTGCGTCGCAGACAGCAGAAAATACAACAAGAACATCGCCAGACAAGTTTTTGCCGGTTGATTGCCTGTTGCCCCCACAGGTACGAAAACTGGGAGCGCAGATGACCTATATGGCCGCACGCAGGCCCATAAAAACCACCGCACAGGATTGCGAAATACGCGGCGGTGAATATGTTGCTTACGATCGGGCTGATTATCGCACCGCACTGCAAACCTGGCTGGAACAGGCAAAACAGGGCAACGCCGAGGCACAGGCCTATGTGGGTGAAATCTATGAAAAGGGACTGGGTTTACCGGCAGATTACAAAACAGCTTTCACCTGGTATTCACGCGCAGCAGAACAAAATAATTCCCGTGCACAAATCAACCTGGGTTATCTGTATGAAAAAGGGCTGGGCGTTCCCCGGGACATGGTCAAGGCATTGAACTGGTACCGGCGTGCATCGGGCATTGGAGAAGATCATCTTGATTATTCCTCCAACATCGAAGTCAGGGCAACCACCCTCGCACAGGAGCAAACCGAAACACTGCGACAGGAAATACAGCGACGGGAGCAGCAGGTACAAAACCTGACGGCTTCTGTTACCGATATGCAGAAACAGTTACAGCAGCGTGAAAACACTTTGCAAGATGCGCAACAACAGCTCGCGCAACTGAATACCAAAATGACTCAGGACAAGGAAAATACCACACGCCTGAAAGAACTGAAAATTGCCTACGCAGCGCAGAAAAAACGTATTGCCCAAACGAAGGCTGCCGTTGTTGCCTTGCAGTCACAGATGTTACGGATACAAACACAGGCAACACGACAAACCGGTAATCTGACGACCCAGCGGCAAATGCTGGCAATGCAAGACCAGGACATTGCCGGCCCTTCTATCGAGGTGTTTGATCCTGTCATCGTGATAACTCGTGGCAGCGGCCCGGTGGTGCGGATTCCCCCGGGCGACACAAAACGACCCATCAAGGGAAAAATTACCGCACCTGCGGGATTAAAGCAGGCATCTGTGAACAAACAACCGTTATCCGTTGATGACGAAGGCATTTTTCAAACAAGCATACCCGTGAGTGACAAAACACAGGTCTCAATACTGGCCACTGACAAGCGGGACCGGACGGCCCGTTTCTCTTTTATTATGGAACCCGGCCGACGCATGGTGGCACTGGGAAACAGCAGCTCCCGGTCCCGGGTTCGACTGGCATCCAGAGGCGTAAATTTTGGGCGCTATTTTGCGTTAGTTATCGGCAATAATGACTATTCGCAATTTCCCACACTTGAGACCGCTGTCAATGATGCAAAACACGTCGCTGATGTACTGCAATCCGACTACGGTTTTAAAACGCGACTCATTCTTAATGCAGACCGTTATGCCATTCTTTCGGCACTGAATGATTTGCGCGGACAACTGACCGAAACCGACAATCTACTGATTTATTACGCCGGTCACGGAGAGCGCGACCCGGAAACCTTGCAGGGATACTGGCTGCCCATAGATGCTGAACAGGAAAATACTGCCAACTGGATCGCCAATTCAACCATTTCGGATTTGCTCAACACACTGAAAGCCAAACATGTTTTAGTGGTCGCCGATTCCTGCTATTCCGGTTCCATGACACAAAGTTCAGTCGCGCGTATTGATGCCCAACTGGATGACGAACACCTGAAAAAATGGCTGAAAGTCATGGCAAAAACACCATCGCGCACAGTATTAACATCCGGCGGCGTCAGCCCGGTGCTCGATAGCGGTGGTGGAGAACACTCTGTTTTTGCCAAAGCCTTTCTTCAGGAACTGAAAAAAGATACCGGCATCATTGACGCCTATAAAATCTACCTTGGCGTATCACAACAAGTTAAAACAGAAGCGGCATCCGTCGGTTTTTTACAACGGCCAACGTATGCACCTATTCGTCATACTGGCCACAACGGTGGAGAATTTCTCTTCGTAAAAGAAGGATAAAAGAGGTAATATTGCATCGAGGTTCAACCTGACTGTATTTATACTTTCCGCACACTTGTCCACTTGTATAAGGAAAGTGTAAAGGAAAATGCAAAAAGTGAAATGCAAAGTGGTTTTTTATCGAACAATGATTCGATGACACGATGTCAGTGCATTTCGGCCGTACGTATTATTGGCGCTATTGTCCAGCGCCTGCACCACGCCGACAATGCGCAGTGATGCATTTGCCGCTGCCAGCGGTTTTACGCGTCAGGTCGTGCCCGGGTCCGGTTTTTCGCACCTTGTTTACATTGCGAAAAATCACGCAGAGACCCATAAAAAAAGTGCGTGGCATGTCTACATCGAAGGAGATGGCATGCCCTGGATCCGGCGGCATATTATCACCACCGATCCCACTCCATCAAAACCACTCATGTTGCAATTAATGGCGCAGGACTCACACCCGGCCATTTATCTGGGACGACCCTGTTATTTCGGAATGGCCAGGGATTTGGCCTGCAATCCCTGGGTGTGGACGTATGGGCGTTATTCCGAGCAGGTTGTTGAGAGTATGCGCACGGCACTGACCTCACTGGTCAACGCAAATGCCATTACCTCACTGGTGCTGATCGGCCATAGCGGCGGAGGAACACTGGCCATGCTGCTTGCAGAGCGAGTACCTCAAACCCGGCTTGTGGTAACGCTGGCAGGTAATCTGGACATAGACGCATGGACGGCCCGGCATGGCTATACAACGCTGTCGCATTCACTGAATCCGACACGTCGCCCGCCTCTGCCGCGACATATTGATCAGCTCCATTATGTCGGTAAAAACGACAAAAACGTGCCACCGGAAATGCTGGAGGCGGCTGTCAGACAACAACAAAATGCCCGCATGCTTGTGCTGGATGGCGTGGAACATCAGCAAGGCTGGGATAATTACTGGACGAAAATTCTGCAAACGGCAGATTTTTCGGGGAGGAGTTATGAATAGTTTTACGTGGATGTCTTCAACCATCGAAGGCCGCAGGTTCAACAGGAAGTCTTTGCGGGTACGTTCATCGGGCCTGGTTTCCCGGTTGTTTCTGCTCATTATAGGACTTGGCATGGCCAGCACCTGTCTGGCAGAGGGGGATTACCTCCAGGTAACAATAGCAAGTATTGTGCAATCTCCTGACAACCCTGTTACGTCCGGCGATAGCGTAAGCTATACGCTCACCGTGCAGAACACTGATATGCAACAAAGTGTGTTCCCCGACATTCAGATACTCTCGGGGGACAGTAACATTGGCACTGAATTCAGCTCGATCGCAGGAGGATGCGTCGCTGATGGTGACCCTTTCTTCTGTCAACAACTCGCCGCAGGCCAGTCCGCACAATATACGCTGGCCTGGCAACCAGCTGAGGGGCAACACGACCTTGTTTTCATTGTCGATTGTTCAGTTTGCCTGGAAGATCGCCAGTCGATTACAACAAATGTTGTCCAGGCTTTAGCTGGTACCATTCAGTTCAGCAGTACCAACTACCAAGTCAGCGAACAGGATGGCCAGACGGCAATCACAGTGACCCGAACCGGTGGCAGCGCAGGCGCATTGTCCGTTCGTGTATCCGCTGGGGAAAGGTATGATACGGCGACGACGGAGGATTATTCTTTCCCGTCATCGGAAGCCCCTGACATACTCTTCTGGTCAGATGGCGACATGACCACCAAAACCCTGAACCTCAACATTACGGCTGACTCACTGGTGGAGGAAGACGAAACCCTGACCCTCCAACTCATCGAAAATACCGCAGGAACTACCGGAGTTCTGGGCAACCCCAACCAGGCAACGTTGCTCATTCAGGACTCAACAGTTGCTCCACCCACAGTGGATCAGCTCAAGATCACTTCCGGTAATTTACAGCTCGGCACATCGGGAACCACCCTGGAACCCTTTGTTATCAATGCGCTTGATGCCGCCGGGAACCCTGTTGAAGGTATATCGATTGACTGGGAAATTCTGCCCGCCAGTGGCGGAACCCTGCCACAACTGACAACGCAAACCAGTGCAAACGGTCAATCCAGCAACACACTTACCCTTGAAACATCGGATCGTCTGGTGGTAAGGGCCACTGTGAATCCGAATGGCACCCTGCCCAACATCCCGGATGATGGTATTAACCTGGAGCTGGCTTCTGTACATTTAAACAGCCCTGCTACTGTTATTTTTGTGGTCAATGGCGGTATTGCCGAACAACCAGGACTCACAAAAAAGCAGAAATCCGTGGCAAAAGCGGTGGATACCATGTGCATCGCCCTGGAAGAATTGGGAGAAGGACGAAGCGCCGAACAGGATGACATGTGGGCAACCTGTCAACGCCTGGAAACCGACGATCTGACGGTTGTTGCCGCAAGTCTGGATCTGCTGGCCCACGAGGAGGTATTCGCCCAGGGCAGAGTGATTCTCGCAACCGCCAAATTTCAGTCTGCCAGTATCCACAGGCGACTCATGGCCCTGCGTGGAGGCGCGAGAGGTATCAATCTCTCGGGCCTGAATATCAAAATTGACGGACAAACCCTGCCTGAATCTGTTGTCACCGCATTATTTGGAAGCAACGCGCAAGGCGGCTCGGCGGGTGAGGAGCAGGGTATCGCCAGCCGCTGGGGCAGCTTTGTCAACGCTACGATCATTGCCGGAGACAAAGACAAAACCGGTCAGGAGACGGGATTTAACTTCCGCGCCGAGATGATCACTGCCGGTGCTGATTACCGTATATCGGACAAACTGGTTATCGGTGGCCCTGGGTTATTCCGGCAAGGATTCTGACTTCAAGGGAAATTCCGGTGACATGGATATCGATAACTGGCACCTGACGGCCTACAGCAGCTACTATCAGTCAGAATCATTTTATCTGGATGGTCTGATCAGACTGGGCAAGAATAATATCGATACCCGGCGCCGGATTAATCTGCCAGGTGACCCTCTGCAAGAAGGGATAGGGGATACAACAGGGTGGGAATATGCCGTCAGCCTGAGTAGTGGTTATGAATTTAGCCGGAATGCACTGACTTTTGGCCCCTATGGACGACTGGGATATATCCAGGCATCAATTAACGGTTACACTGAATCAGCCTCGAATCCCGGAGGCACAGGGTCAGGTTCGGTATTAACGATTGATAATCAAAATGTGGATTCCATCACAGCAGCGCTGGGCAGCCAGGCGTTATGCGATCAGCGCCCGCAATGCAGTGTACCTGTTGCAACTCAGTGGTGAATGGGAGCATGAATTCAGAGACAATTCACGCGCCATCGCCGCGCAATTTGCCTATGACCCGACTCGCACCAGCTTTAATATTGACTCGGACAGTCCGGACCGAAACTACTTTAATCTGGGCCTGGGTATTACGGCGATTTTTGCCAACGGCCGGTCAGGCTTCCTTCACTACGAAAGTCGACTGGGACAGAACAATGTCCGCCAATACTGGATTAATGGTGGTATCAGAATCGAGTTGTAAGTTCCTGCGATGATTCCCGGAACCTCGCATGCACAAACCGGTGAATCTGCTATTATTGGCGGCCTTTTTGGCCGTCCTTTCTGGCGGCACGGTTTGAAACAACAGATACGCGGAATACAACATGAAGGTACTGATCATCGGCGGCGGCGGACGTGAACACGCCCTGGCCTGGAAAGCGGCACAGTCACCCGATGTGGAACAGGTTTTTGTGGCCCCCGGCAATGCGGGCACGGCACACGAACCCAAACTGGAAAATATCGATATCAGCGTGGGAGACACCAATGCCCTGCTGGCCTTTGCGCAAGATAATGCCATCAGTCTGACCATCGTCGGCCCCGAAGCACCGCTGGTCATCGGTCTGGTAGATGCCTTTAATAAAGCAGGCCTGCGCTGTTTCGGACCCACAAAAGGCGCAGCACAACTGGAAGGCAGCAAGGCCTTCACCAAGGATTTTCTGGCACGACATCACATTCCCACCGGACGCTACGGCAACTTCACCGATATCAATGAAGCTCTGTATTACGTACGCAAACAAGGTGCGCCCATTGTCATCAAAGCCGACGGTCTGGCGGCAGGTAAGGGTGTCATCGTGGCCATGACCCTGGAGGAAGCCGAAAACGCCGTGCGCGATATGCTCGCGGGCAATGCCTTCGGCGAAGCCGGACACAGGGTGGTCATCGAGGAATTTCTTGACGGTGAGGAAGCCAGCTTCATCTGCATGGTAGACGGCAAGCACATCCTGCCACTGGCCAGTTCTCAGGATCACAAACGTGTGGGCGAAGGCGACACTGGCCCCAATACCGGCGGCATGGGCGCTTACTCTCCTGCCCCGGTGGTCACTCCCGAAGTACATGCACGCATCATGGCCGAAGTTATCGAACCCACCGTGGCGGGCATGGCTGCCGAAGGTAACCCCTACACCGGTTTTCTTTATGCAGGACTGATGATCGACAACAATGGCGCGCCCAGAGTCATCGAATACAACTGCCGCTTCGGCGACCCTGAAACCCAGCCCGTTTTAATGCGCCTGCGCTCGGATATTGTCGCACTGTGCAACGCGGCACTGGACGGCCGACTGGATCAAATCACCGCCGAGTGGGACCCGCGCGCCGCACTGGGCGTGGTACTGGCTGCCGGGGGTTATCCTGCCAACTATGCCAAAGGTGACGTCATTTCCGGGCTGGACACTACTGCGCCGGACGGAAAAATATTCCACGCTGGCACCACCGAAAAAAATGGCCAGATCGTCACCGCTGGTGGCCGCGTGTTGTGTGCCACAGGCCTGGGCGATACCGTGAGCGCAGCACAGGAACGTGCCTACACGCTGGCAAAACAAATTCACTGGGACGGCATGTTCTATCGTAACGACATTGGTTACCGTGCCATCGTCCGCGAAAAAATTGACGTTGAAACTTGAAGTACTTTTAAATCCAAACCAACAGGTAAACTATTATGACTACACCTTTCGTTGCCATCCTCATGGGCTCTGATTCCGACTTGCCGGTCATGCAGGCCACTCTTGACACTCTGGACCAACTGCAAGTGCCCTGGGAGGTAAAAATCACCTCTGCGCACCGCACACCGGACGCCACGCATCATTACGTGACCGATGCCGACCGCCGTGGTTGCGCCGCCTTCATCGCCGCCGCCGGACTGGCCGCCCACCTCGCCGGTGTCGTCGCCTCGCTGACCATCAAACCCGTTATTGGCGTACCCATGGATGGCGGCCCGCTCAAAGGTCAGGATTCGCTACTGTCTACAGTAATGATGCCCGGCGGCATCCCGGTGGCTACCGTGGCTATTGGCAAGGCAGGTGCCAAAAACTCCGCTTATCTGGCCGCACAGATTCTTGCCCTGGGTGATCCGGAGCTGGCCGAGCGAGTCAAAGCCGAACGCACCGCCAATGCCCGTGTCGTGATCGCCAAAGACGCCGACCTGCAAAGCAAGCTCGGTAAATAACCCCTCCGTCGCACCGCCATGAATAGCTCACACAGACCGCCCGGGCGATTCATGGCGGCGGCGTCATCGCTTATCCCACCGAGGCCGTATTCGGCCTCGGCTGTGATCCGCTGAATCCCGAAGCCGTATACAACCTGCTGGCGCTCAAGCAGCGTCCCATGGACAAAGGGCTGATTCTTATTGCTGCTGACATCGCACAACTCATCCCCTTTATCACCCCGCTTACTGCCAAAGCCGAAGCACAACTGGCCGAGACCTGGCCCGGCCCCCACACCTGGCTGCTACCTGCTCGCGCCAACACTCCCCGCTGGATACGTGGTCAGCACAACACCATTGCTGTGCGAGTCACTGCCCACCCCATTGCCGCCGCATTATGCCGAACCACCGGACACGCTCTGGTTTCCACCAGCGCCAACCCTGCTGGCAAAGCACCCGCCATCAGTGCCCTGCGTGTCCGTCACTACTTTCCCACTATGCTGGACAACATCCTGCACGGTGCCCTCGGCACAGAAACCGGCCCTACTCCCATTCGTGACCTGACCACAAACAAACTGATCCGGTCTGCCGCTTCATAAAAACTCCCGGACAGCTTTTTCACTCAGGAACTGATGTTACACAGGCCTCAAATATGAGTTAAGCACCAAAAATACCTGCTTTAAAAATCACCGAATATTTAACACAGAGAGTACAAAGTTTTTAGTGTTTTTCTTTGCGCCTCTGCGACCTCTGCGTTTATCACTCGCCACTTGTCAGTAGCGCTGACAATATAACCTTCCAATACACGGGAACGACTGCCCGGGAGTTTCTGATATTGCGCAGACTTCAGCAGGAACACGCACGCAATAACATCCCGATCCTGCTCCTCATCCTTGCCCGTTCGTCAATCACAAAAGCTCGAAACAGAACAACTATTCTTGTGGCTGAATGTTTTAGCGCCTGATTCACATTAAGCGTCACATGTATCCATAGTGCTTCGCGGTTCCCTACTCGACCTGACTGGTTGATTTCCACCAATACAGGGTTCTGTTCAACCAGTCATCGCGCAAAAAATACACCGTTAAATCCTAACTGTCTGTTATTGATTAAATTATATTTAATGGCACGGATAATGCTTTTCCATGATTCATGAATATGAATTCATTAATGAAGGAGAAATAAAGCACTATGTTTACCCGACGTTTATCTGCAAGCATTTTTGTCTGTGCATCTGTTCTGATAGTACCTGCTACAAGTTATGCCTGCGATACCGCAGAACGCAGCTCCCTTGAAAGGGAAAAAAGCTCACTTTTTGCACTAAATAGTGACGGTGCACAGGCAACTCTCTACAATTTCAGACGTGGGCAGTGCATGCCATTAAACGAGATGCATAATGTTGAGCCGGACATGAGTGCATTTCTGCCGAGTGATGAAACATCCCTGGGCATGTATCAGCTTTATCGCAACAAGGGTGAAAGCCGGATCAACGCCCTGAAAAATACCCTGGAATTCATGATCGCAGAGCAACAGGACTGACCCGCATTCCCGGCCAGACCCGGCCCTCTGTTCGGTGGACTTTTGTCCACCGTTTTTTTCTGTCTGTTCCTGTTAACCTGATTGCGAACTTACATCATAGAAAGACTGTCTGGAACGGCCTTATGAATCACCCTGCCGTTAGAAAAAATCTCTACACACAGCTGATTTACCGCCCATTCTGGATCACAGTGACCAGTTTGCTTGTCATTTTGACCATTGCGCTGGTCGTGCTGATCAATACCGGCTGGCACGCCTTTCACCAGGCCGAGCCACTCAAAATTCACCTGGCGTTGACGGATGCTTTACAGGATTACAATGCGAAGCTGGATAAGCCGGCAACTGAATACTCGTCACAACAACTGACATCACTTCAGCAAGCATTAACAGACACGTTACAAAACGCATCAAAAATAATCAGTGATGAAGCCAGAGCATCACTGCAACTGGCACTTGATACACTGCAAGAAACCCAAACCGGTACTCAAGCCGATCTTTCGTTGGTACAAAAAAAGATCCGTGCTGCCCTGCATACCGAAACCGGTATCCAGACCCGCCTGTTACACCGGCTAGTGTAATAATCGCCTTGAACTGGAAACAGCCACTTTCATTGCCATCGCATTGCCACTGCTGGGCTTGCTGATGTTGTTTTTTTTACGCCACCACATTTTGCGGCCACTCAATGACCTTAATCTGCTGATCAACCGGCTGGGACAACAGACACCGCCTCCCTTGCCATTAGCGTCCGTTGACCCGTTGTTAAACCCCCTGTTCATCGACGTCAACACCATGCTACAACGCCTGTCCGAACTGGAACGGGCCCAACACCAACATCAACAGGAACTGGAGCAAAAGGTACGTTACGCCACCCGGTCGTTACTGGAGTATCACCATGCCCTGGCACAATCCGAACGTTTGGCGACAGTGGGCGAACTGACGGCCAGGCTTGCCCATGAGCTGCGTAACCCGCTGGCCGGTATACATCTGGCGCTGGCTAACCTGGCCGCTGAAATCGGGGATGCAGAAAAAGTCTCCCGGCTCACCCTGGTCCTTAAAGAACTGGAGCGGATAACCCGGTTGCTTAATCGGGTACTGGACCGGTCGCGTCACTCACCGGAACCCGCCAGCCGATTCCGGCTCGCTGACATGCTGAATTCGTTATTGCAACTGGTGCGATATCAAATTCCGGCGCAGATCACCATCGAGCCCCGGATACCACCAGCGCTGCAATGCCATTTACCCGAAGGGCGATTGCAACAGGCGCTGCTCAATCTTGTCCTCAATGCTGCCCAGTCTATTGGAACAGACACCGGAAACATCATCATTGCCGCCAGAGCAACGGAGGGTTACCTTCGTATTCGCATTCAGGATAACGGCCCCGGATTTCCGGCAGCCTTGCTTGAAAACGGCGTACAGGCTTTTGCCAGCGATCGCAGCACCGGCACCGGTCTGGGACTCGCCATTGTGCAGCGGTTTTGCCACGAGCAGGGGGGCACACTGACACTGACCAACCTGCCCGGCAACGGTGCCTGTATCGAACTTGCCTTGCCAGGGAGTGTGTAATGGGCCAACACCTGTTGATCATCGAAGACGAAACGCTGCTGGGGGATGAGCTTGGTCGTCACTTCAAACGCCAGGGCTACCGGGTTGAACTTGCTACCACGATTCAGCAGGCCCGGCATAAATTGCTACAACAAAAACTGGCACCACTGCTGGTGATTTCAGACATGAACTTGCCCGACGGCAACGGGCTTGATCTGCTGGAGGAGGTCAGGGAGATGCCCGGTGCCAGTGAATGGCTATTTCTGACCGCCTACGGTTCAGTACCTGAATCGGTGCGGGCACTACAGCTCGGTGCTTATGACTTTCTCGAAAAACCTTGCGATCTGGCGCGACTTGATCTGGTAGTCGCCAGCGCCCGTCGTAGCGCCCTGGCCCAGCGCCATCTGCAACAACAGCGTAGCGTTCAAACACAACGTTACGCCATTGATGCCTTTGTGGGTTCCAGCCCGGTGGCGCAACAGACACGGACCATGCTCAGGCGTCTCTCGGAAGTCGCCTTCAGCTCACTCGTCATCAGCGGCGAAACCGGAACCGGCAAAGGCCTGGCGGCCAAAATCCTTCACCATGCCGGCGCACGGGCAGATTCACCCTTTGTTGCACTTAACTGTGCCGCACTCCCCCGTGACCTGCTGGAATCAGAACTGTACGGCCACGAAGCCGGTGCATTTACCGGAGCGGGAAAATCACGCTGCGGCCTGTTTGAACAAGCTGATGGTGGCACACTGTTTCTCGATGAAATAGGTGAAATACCGCTTGAATTACAAAGCAAACTGCTCAAAGCCATCGAAGATAAAACTATACGACGCCTGGGCTCCGGAACTGAAATCGAGGTTGATATCCAGATCATTGCCGCTGGTAATCGCAGCTTTGCCCGGGAAGTTGCCGAAGGCCGGTTTCGCAATGACCTCTATCACCGACTGAGCCTGTTTGAACTCAAATTGCCCTCATTGAGAGAACGTAAAGAAGACCTGCAAAAACTGGTACCGATGTTGATCAACGAGTTCAACGCAAAATCAAACCGCCGGGTAACCAAAATATCTTCGCAGGTATGGCAACAGCTAAACCTGCATGACTGGCCGGGAAACGTGCGTGAACTGCGGAATGTGATCGAGCGCTGCGTTTTGTTTGCGGAAGATAAAAACCTGCCATTACAGTGGCTGCAACTTGAAACATCACAACCGCCAGTGAAAACCGGGACCGGAAACAACCTGACCATCCCCCTGGATGGCAGCATGAATCTCGATGCGATGGAACGCCATATTATTCAAACAGCGCTGCAACGATGTAATAACAACACAACTGCCGCCGCCAGAATGCTGGGAACCAGTCGGGAGAAACTGCGTTACCGGCAACAAAAACACGGGCTGTAATCACCATCAGAGTCGACATTTCTGCGATGTCTGCTTCATCAGACAACATTACTGATTGACAATTGGACCGATCAGTCCTATTTTACTTGCCATGAACGCCGGACGACCCAGAGAATTTGATACCGAACAGGCACTGCACGCTGCTATGCGTCAGTTTTGGCGTCAGGGTTACACGGCAACCTCATTACAGGATCTGCTCAGTGCCATGCAGATTTCCAAAAGCAGTTTTTATCAAACCTTCGATTGCAAACACACACTGTTCCAGCGCTGTATCGAGCACTACCGCAGCACCCTCGAAAACGACATGTTGACCCATCTGCAACAAAGCCCCTCGGCCCGGCAATTTGTCGAAGCCACTTTTCATGCCGTCGGTGACAGCCAACAAAAAGCCGATGAGCAATTCGGCTGCCTGATCATGAATACCGCCAGTGAATTCGCGCAAAGTGACCCGGTAATCGCCGCACTGGTACAAAAAGGCACCCAAAAAATGCGTGCTGTATTTTTGCTCGCTGTCAAACGTGCGCAAACAGAAGGTGATATATCCGGCGATAAAGACCCCGATGCCCTGGCCAGTTATCTGATAAGCAGCATGGGCGGACTGCGTAACATGGCCAAGGCCGGGGCAGACCAAAAAACATTGCGAGAGATTACAAAAATTACCCTGAGCACCCTGAACTGATTTTTTTACCTGGTTTTGGACCAATAGGTCCAATTTATCGATGCCGCTACCGGCACCAAAACAGCAGCACTCATTGAATGCAAATACACAGGAGAAACACCATGCCATTAGCACAAATCAAGGGAATCAGCGGATTTCTGTCCACCGAGCAAAAACAGGAAGTCATTCGTCGGGTAACCGATGCCATCGTTTCCGTAGAAGGCGAAGGAATGCGCCCCGTCACCTGGGTGATCATTGAGGATGTCAATTCCGGTGAATGGGGGGTGGCAGGAAAACCTGTCACTACCGAAATAATCCGCGATATGGCGGCACAAAAATAACCGTTGAACATCATCTGTAACAGGAGAGAAAAATGTCATTCACTGTACACAACAAAACCACAGCACCCGCCGCTTCCCTGCCCGTCATGGAAGCAACAGAAAAAGCCTTTGGTTTTCTACCCAATATCTATGGTGTCTTTGCCGAATCACCCGCCATTATCACCGCTTACGCTGCCGTCAACGATGCACTGCAACACTGCGCATTGTCACCGGTGGAGCAGCAAGTCGTCGCACTGACCACAAGCACAGAAAATAACTGCAATTATTGTGTCGGTGCTCACTCGGCCATCGCTAACATGGTGCAAATGCCAGCCGATATTTTGCAACAATTGCGCCAACAGCAAGCCCTGTCTGATACCCACCTCGAAGCATTACGTCAATACACTATCGCGGTGCTGGAGCACCGGGGCCGAGTGCCAACAGAAAAACTACAGGCATTTCAGGACGCCGGATACACCCGGCAGCACATGCTGGACACCTTGACCATCGTAGCGCTGAAGACCCTGAGCAACTACACCAACCATCTGGCCCACACGCCGCTGGACGAACAATTTGCCGAGGTCGCCTGGAAAAAACTGCAAGAAATGGAAATTGAGTAACTTATACAAGTTATTCAATTTCCATTCCTGAGCCATCTTTCCCGGGAAAGCGCGTGCTTTCCCGGAGATTTCTGTTCTTTATTCAAAAACCCGGGGAGTAAAACATGTCTGAAACAGTAAACCTTTCAAGCACCCTGTTGACCGGCGAGCTGTTCTGGCTGGCCGTCACCACCACCATGACAGCCCTGCTGTGGCTGCCTTACATCACTAACTGGATCATGGAAAAAGGCCTCATTGCCTCCCTCTGGAACCCCACCGAATACGACCATAACCAGGCCAAAGCAGCATGGGCACGACGCATGCTGAAAGCGCATGAAAACGCAGCAGAAAACCTGGCGGTGTTTGCGCCGCTGGTGTTGATCTTGCACACTCTGGGTATTTCCACACCCGCTACGGTGACCGCCTGTATCGTCTATTTTGCCGCACGACTGATTCACGTCGTGGTTTTCACCCTGGCTGTTCCGGCACTGCGAGTCATCTCTTTCCTGACAGGATTCGGTGCCCAGATGGTACTCGCCTGGACAATACTGGGCGCGCTCTGAGACTGTGTAAAATTGTGGAGCACCGCTCCCTGCGTATTCCCCCGCGTGGGGCGCCGGTCCCGTCCCTCAATATCGCAATATCATTCTTCGTGGTGTAACCTCTGCTGCTGATTTTTCACAGTACGCTAACCCGTGCAAACACAGGACACCATTCGATGAGCAACCCTGACATTCAGGCTGTCAAAGCCTATCTGCTGGATCTGCAAGACCGCATTTGCACTGGCATTGCCGAAGAAGATGGCGGCGCCGATTTTTTTGAAGACAACTGGGAACGTGAAACCAGCGGCGGTGGCGGTCGCACACGGGTACTCACCGATGGTGCGGTGTTTGAGCAGGCCGGGGTCAATTTTTCACACGTATCCGGAGGCAGCCTGCCCGCTTCGGCCACAGCCCATCGTCCCGAATTGACAGGACGCACTTTCGAGGCCATGGGTGTGTCACTGGTGATTCATCCCAAAAATCCCTATGCGCCAACATCTCACGCCAATGTGCGTTTTTTCGTCGCGGAAAAAGAAGGTGAAGATCCCATCTGGTGGTTTGGCGGCGGGTTCGACCTTACACCTTATTACCCGTTTGAAGAAGATGTACTGCACTGGCACCAGGTCTCCAAAAAGGCCTGCGATCCTTTCGGTGACGATGTTTATGACCGTTACAAAAAATGGTGTGATGAATATTTTTTCCTCAAACATCGCGGCGAGACCCGTGGTGTAGGCGGGTTGTTTTTTGATGACCTCAACGAAGGCGGGTTTGAACACTGTTTCAAATTCATGCAGAGCGTGGGAGACCATTATCTGGAAGCCTATCGCCCCATTATCACCCACCGCAAAAATACCGAATACGGCGAACGGGAACGCGACTTTCAGTTATATCGCCGTGGCCGCTACGTGGAATACAACCTGGTTTACGATCGCGGAACACTGTTTGGTTTACAAACCGGAGGCCGCACCGAATCTATTCTCATGTCACTACCACCGCTGGTGAAGTGGCGTTATGACTGGAAACCGGAAGCAGGCAGTCCCGAGGCCAAACTCTACGAGGGGTTTTTGCATCCACGTAACTGGCTGGAGGAACTGGCCTGAGCAAACGACCCAAATCACCGCGCGGGCAGAACTGCGGCAAAAGCAACCGCCTGCGCATCATCGGCGGCCGATGGCGCGGCCGCAAGCTGGACTTCCCCGATGCAGAGGGCCTGCGCCCCACCCCGGACCGGGTGCGCGAAACCCTGTTCAACTGGCTGCAAAATAACATCCGTGGTGCCCACTGCCTGGACCTGTTCGCTGGCAGCGGCGCATTAGGGCTGGAAGCTCTCTCGCGAGGCGCCACCCGTGCCGTGCTGGTGGAAAAATCTGCCACTGCCACGCAGCAACTGGAAGCACACTTGCGCACCCTGCACTGTGATGATGCTGTCATCGTTCATTTGTTCGCTGAACAATTTCTGCAACGTGGTCCCGGCGATGCCCGTTACGATGTGGTATTTCTCGATCCTCCCTTCGGTGAGGGACTCATTGCCACCTGCACAAAGTTACTGGAAGAAAAAAACTGGCTCGCACCCGGTGCGCTCATCTATCTGGAGAGCGAACAAGACCTGCCAGCCACCGACATTCCTGCGCATTGGCACATTGACCGGGAAAAAACCGCCGGAAAAATCATCTATCGATTGGCAACCCGTCAGTCATAAATTCGTGCGACAATCGCCGCATGTCTGCTCCAACCCCCGTGTCAGCCTCCATGCCAAATAATGCCATCTACCCCGGCACCTTCGACCCCGTTACCCATGGTCACTCCGACCTGGTAAAACGTGCGGCCCGCTTGTTTGACCGGGTCATCGTTGCCCTGGCCGCCAACCCTGGCAAACGGCCCGTCTTCACTCTGGAAGAACGCCTGAAGTTGGCACACACAGCACTGGCGAAATATGACAATGTGGAAATCTGTTCCTTCGACGGTCTGTTGGTGGAGTTTGCCCGGACAAAACAGGCTCGGGTTATTTTGCGTGGTTTGCGCGCGGTATCCGATTTTGATTATGAATTCCAACTGGCAGGGATGAACCGCAAACTGGCACCGGATGTGGAAACCCTGTTTCTGACCCCTGCCGAACAGTATTCCAACATTTCTTCAAGCCTGGTGCGGGAAATTGCTGCTCTGGGTGGTGATGTCAGCCCCTTCGTACATGAAAAAATCAGGGATGAACTGATGCGCAAATTACGGTAAAATCGTTATACTGAGTACCGAGTACTTCCGACACTGTTTGCGAGTTTTCCGATATGGCTTTGATTATTACCGACGAATGCATTAACTGCGATGTATGCGAACCCGAATGCCCCAACGGGGCCATCACCCAGGGCGAAGAAATCTACGAAATTGACCCCAATTTGTGCACCGAATGTGTCGGCCATTATGACACTTCACAGTGTGTGGATGTCTGCCCGGTCGACTGCATCCCGCTGGACCCTGAACACGAAGAATCCCAGGATGAACTGCGCGCCAAATATGAGCACCTCATGGCCCAAAGCGCCTGATGACAACCAGGTTTTCTGCCGCCTGCTTCGGCACAATCCCCCCTGGTAACAACCATTACAAAAGCCCGGTCTTTCCACCCTTGACGGGGCTTGCGCGGCCCTGATCAATTGGGTAGACTCGGGGCTGATTTTTTACCAATCCTCCTGTGGGGGAGGAATTCTGAGGAGGATTTTTGATGGCTATTATCGTACCAATCACTGTATTTTTGGTCATTCTCGTCTCCACCACCATGTTGGGTGGTATGGGATGTGATGCTGCCGCCGCAGTCCGCAAAAAGTAAAGCAAATACGGGACTCGTGGTCCCGAATGCAAAAAAGCCCGGATTTCCCGGGCTTTTTTGTGGGGCCTTGTTTGTGTGCTCATCACGCATGAAAACCCGGTAGTTAACACCAGCAAATAAACACACTATTTAAGTCAGCGCATTACGGTGCGCTCTCTTCCACATAACGGCAGTTGTACTCCATGCAAACCACGCACCAACCCGACAACCCGACTTCCATCTCAGACGACGACGCCTGTCTTGTCAAATATCTGCTGGTGTCTGCATTGTGCCTGTTCATCGGTACGGTACACGGCGTTCTGCAAGTGATCCGTCCGGTACGCGCATGGCTGGACAGCATCGGCAGCCCTTACGGCGGCCCCGGTCATCTCATCGACCCTCTGGCCCATGCCCACATCAATGTTGTTGGTGGCGTGGTGATTTTTCTCATGGGTGCCTCGTATTATCTGTTACCCCGAATGGGTGGCGTCCGTCTCTACTCAAAACGCCTGGTGCAACACAGCTTCTGGTGGACCAGCCTGGGCATCGCCGGTTTTTACAGTACCCTGATGACCTTTGGCATTCTTGAAGGCATCGCCCTGCTGGAAGACCCTGATTCGGTGGACAATATCCACCGTTTTTACGGCCCCACCATTGCCACCGTCTCCACCATCATGGGCATTGGTTTCTGGGTCTATTTTGCCAATATATTTTTAACTTTCCGCAATATCCGCAAGTTGAGTTCCACAAAGCAGCCATGATCCTGGAATGCGGTTGCCCCGGCGAATACCCTGACTGGCACAAACAGGACGTTGACCTGGCCCACCACGCCGCACACGTTTTACCCATCGCCAGTTTCCTGCATATGCCGTTATCATATGAAACCTACAAACAACGTCAGCAACACGAGATTGAGCAACTGGAATTACGTGAACACTGGCCCGGTTTTGCATTAACACGCACCGGCTGGCTCCGCGGTAAAATGATTCGGTTACTGGAAAACGGTGAATCACCTTCGCGCCACTTTCTGCGCCTGCCGACTGACTTTCAAATACAGGGTTTTTTGCACGAGGGTGGCATTGGCAC
>JAADIL010000273.1 GCA_013151355.1 Gammaproteobacteria bacterium | reverse complement strand
TTTGACTCGTTCCTCAATGGTGCTCATTTCGGATCAATCCTCCAAAGTAATTTCGAAGCAGCTTCAGACTTTTTTTGTTTTTATAAAAAATGTATAAAAAATTTATAAAACAGCCCCAAGCCACGTGGCGGTATTCTAGAGAAAAGCCCGCCCGGTTACAAGCGATAAAAACCCTCACAAGAACTCTAGAACTCTGTATCTTATTGTTTTTTATCGAAGTTAATTTTCAAAAGAATAAAAAATGGCTTATGCCATGTACATTCCACCGTTCACATGCAGCGTCTCGCCGGTAATATAGGCCGCACCGGGTGAAGCCAGAAAGGCGACGGCCGCTGCAATTTCTTCCGGCTGACCCAGGCGATTCAGCGGAATTTCACCGAGCAAAGCCTCTCGCTGAGCATCCGGCAGAGCACGTGTCATGTCGGTATCGATGAATCCGGGGGCAACGGTATTCACGGTAATACCACGCACACCGACCTCCCGCGCCAGAGATTTGCTGAAACCAATCAACCCTGCTTTAGCCGCCGCATAATTGGCCTGCCCGGCATTACCTGCGGCACCCACTACCGAGCTGATGCTGATAATACGACCCTTGCGTGCTTTGGTCATCGCTCGCAGACAGGCCTTGGACATGCGATACACCGAGGTCAGATTGGTGCTGATAATGTCATCCCATTCTTCTTCTTTCATGCGCATCAACAGATTATCGCGGGTAATACCGGCATTGTTGATCAGAATACCGGGGGCACCGAAGGCCTCTGTCATACCTGCCAGCATTTGTTTAACAGAATCAGCATCGGTGACATTGAGAGCCATACCCTGTCCGTCAATACCGTTTTCAGCCAGGTAGCTACTGATGGATTCGGCCCCCTTGTCCGAGGTCGCAGTACCCACAACGGTGGCCCCCTGCTTGCCCAGCGTCAACGCAATACTTTGACCAATGCCCCGGCTGGCACCGGTAACCAGAGCGATTTCGCCACTCAGAATATCCGTGTTTGTCATCATTTATTCTCCTTCCCCAATGGCCTGCACGGCCTTGCCCAAACCGGCGATATCCGATGTCGTCAAGCCGGTCATTTCACGATTAATACGCTTGTTCAACCCTGCCAACACCTTGCCCGGGCCACATTCCACCACTTGTTGAATACCCTGCGCAGCAAAGGCCTGAACAGTATCCACCCAACGCACCGGACTAAACAACTGGCGTTTTAGTGCATCACGAATCGCATCCGCTGCACTCTCGGCCTGCACATCCACATTATTAATGACAGGAATCACCGGTGACTGAATCGTAATATCTGACAGACGCCCGGCCAGACGTTCAGCGGCAGGCATCATCAAGCTGCAATGGGACGGCACACTGACCGGCAGAGACAACGCACGTTTTGCACCGGCTTCTTTGGCCAGCATCACAGCACAATTGACCGCAGCTGTATTGCCCGCGATCACCACCTGTCCCGGAGAATTATAATTCACGGCGGCCACCACCTCACCCGCTATATTTTTTGCAGCTTCGGCACACACTTCACCGACCTTGTCATCGTCCAGCCCCAAAATCGCTGCCATGGCACCTTCACCTGCGGGCACTGCATCCTGCATGAAACGACCACGATCGGCCACCAGGGTCACTGCGTCACTTAACGACAAACTGCCTGTGGCCACCAAAGCACTGTATTCGCCCAGGCTGTGTCCCGCCATCACCGCAGGTTGTGTTTTTACCAGCGACTGCCATACACGCCACACTGCCACACCGCCCGCCAGCATGGCCGGTTGAGTAATATGTGTTTTATTGAGTTCCTCTTCCGGACCATTTTGTACCAGCTGCCAAAGATCGTAACCCAATGCATCGCTGGCTTCCTGAAAGGTCTCTTTGATTTGTGCACGGGTTTCGGCCAGTTCCATCAGCATGCCAATGGATTGTGAGCCCTGACCGGGAAAAACTACCGCATACGTCATTGCTTGTTTCCTGATTTGTTTCCTGAATTATTTTTGCCGTTCACACATGGACAAAAAACCTGCCTGCCCTGCGGATTTTTTATGGTGCTCTTTTTTAATACCGCAACAACGCCGAGCCCCAGGTAAAACCACCACCAAAAGCCTCCAGCAACAAGGTTTCGCCACGTTGAATACGACCATCCCGCACTGCTTCATTTAACGCCAGTGGCACTGAAGCCGACGAGGTGTTGCCATGCTCTTCTACCGTCACGACAACGTGATCCATGTTCATTTTCAGTTTTTTGGCAGTGGCATTGATAATGCGAATATTCGCCTGATGCGGCACCAGCCAGTCAATGTCCGCCTTTTCCATGTTATTTGCCGCCAGGGTTTCATCCACAATGCGTCCGAGCGTATTCACCGCCACCTTGAACACTTCATTGCCCTGCATGGTGATGTGCACCACGCCATCCTTTTCATTGCCATAACCTTCCGATATGCCACCGGTAGTAGACAATAAATCCTTGTACTGACCATCGGCGTGCAAATGCGTGGACAAGATTCCCTCTTCATCACTGGCACCCAGTACCACAGCACCAGCACCATCACCAAACAACACGCAGGTAGCACGATCCGTCCAGTCAACAATGCGTGACATGGTTTCGGCACCAATCACCAGCGCACGACGATGGCTGCCGCTGCTAATAAATTTGTCCGCGATACCCAATGCGTACACAAAGCCTGTACAGACAGCCTGAACATCAAAAGCGGCACAACCATGAATATCGAGGCGTTGTTGCAACAGGCAGGCAGTACCGGGAAAGACACGATCCGGCGTGGTAGTAGCAACAATAATCAGATCAATATCCGCAGGTAAAATACCTGCTGCGTCGATGGCCTGACGCGCAGCGTGCTCAGCCAGATCGCAAGTGGTTTCGCCTTCTGCTGCGATGTGGCGCTTTTTGATACCGGTGCGGTCAGTAATCCATTGATCCGAAGTCTCGACCATTTTTTCCAGGTCATGGTTACTGAGCACTTTCTCCGGCAAATAACCGCCGGTGCCCTCGATGCGAGAATAAATACGGGATTGAGTTTGAGAAGTTGTCATACGGCCTGCCCCTGTGTTGCGGCTTTTTGGGTCATCGCTGTCTCGACGTGTTTGCTGATACGTTCCGGGACATTCTTTTTCACTTCCACAACAGCTTCACGAATTGCGCAGGCATAAGCCAGCTCGTCTGCACCACCATGGCTTTTGATAACGATGCCCTGCAAACCCACAAAACTGGCACCATTGTAACGCCGTGGATCAATGCGTCGCTTGAGAGCATTGAGCACAGGCATGGCCACCAGTGCCACCAGCCGGGTCAGCAGATTGCGCTTGAATTCTTCACGTAAAAAGTGGCTAATCATTTTCGCCACACCTTCGGTAGTTTTCAGTGAGATGTTGCCCACAAAACCATCACACACCACCACATCCACTGTGCCCTTGAAAATATCATCACCTTCCACGAACCCGATGTAATTGAGGTCGCTATCGCTCAAAATACGCGCGGCCTCCTTGACCCGCTCGTTACCCTTAACTTCTTCTTCACCAATATTGAGCAGGCCAATCGTGGGCGCTTCAATATTTTCCACTGCGCTGGTGAGCACTGAACCCATCACTGCAAACTCAAACAAATTATCCGCACTGGTATCAACATTGGCACCCAGATCCAGCATGTGTGTCACGCCTTTGATATTGGGTAGTGTGGAAATAATCGCCGGACGATCAATACCCGGCAACATCTTCAATACAAAGCGCGCGGTAGCCATCAACGCACCGGTATTACCGGCGCTGACACAGGCCTGGGCACGTCCTTCTTTCACCAGATTAATGGCCACGCGCATGGACGAATCTTTTTTGGTACGCAAAGCCACAGACGGTTTTTCATCCATGGCCACCTGCTGCGAAGTATGTTGAATACTCAAACGTTCAGTCGGTTTTTTATTGCGTGATGCCAGTTCAGTCATCAGCACCTGCTCGTCACCCACCAGCACAATGTGCAACCGGGGTATTTCAGACAATACTTGCAAAGCCGCGGGTACAACCACAGAGGGGCCGTGGTCGCCTCCCATGGCATCAAGGGCAATGGCGATTTCTTGGTTCATTACTATAACTTGAGTTTGAGTCGAACCCTGATAAAAACAGAGTTATAAAGATGCTGCACGACAAACGCCCGGCAACATGCATGGTGATCAAGACACCAGGAGCCTGTCCGGGAATAAAAAGTCTGCTGCGGAAAATCCATTTTGGCCACATTTTCCGTTCATTTTCGTTAAATAGAACAACTATTCGCCTCAAATGAACGAAAAATCTGCCTCAAAATGGCTTTCCCTCACGGCGACTTTCATTCCCGGACAAGCTTCCGGGCGTTCGTGCAACGCAATAAAAAAGGGAAAGGCAATTATTCGTCGTTGGCAGAAGCAATAACTTTGCGGCCACGGTAATAACCATCAGCACTGACGTGGTGACGACGATGAGTTTCACCCGTGGTAGGCTCAATCGACAATGCGGCACCTTTCAGCGCATCGTGCGAACGGCGCATACCACGGCGTGACGGAGTTACTTTACTTTTTTGAACAGCCATTATTATTCCTCATATTTAACATGTTTTCTCAATCGTTTTTTCCCGACCGGGAGGTCCTCAACCGGGACAACACCGCAAACGGGTTTTCGCGCCGCATTGTTGTCGCATCTTCCTGCCCGTCCCCGATATTGAGAAAGGCTTCGCCCTGCGGGCATTCTTCATCATTGTGCACCGCCACCTGGGGTAATGCCAAAATCAGTTCATCTTCAATAATCGACGCCACGGTGATTTCGGCATCCAGCACCAGCAACGGATCATAACATTCCGGCAACTGCTGCGCCGCCGCCCGGGAAGAAACAATACCCAATCGGGTACGAGTCAAAACAGGGAATCCCATGGTCTCCATACAACGCTGACACATCAGTGGCAGGGTGGCTTTCACCCATCCCGTGATTCTCGGGCTCTTCCCTTCATCGACACCAAATTCCAGCAGATACTCTACGTCGCCCTGCTCTGTTGAGCTTTGCTCATCTGTCGCCAGTAGTGGCAACAGTCGCGGTAACGACGATATCGGCAAGCGCCCCTCCAGGGTACGCCCCCGCGCAGCTAGCGCCAGCGGCTCAATCGTTTCCCTCGTAGACATCAAGCAAGACACCCATTCAGCCAGCCCCGAAGGCCGATATTCCAACAGCAGCAACCCCCACCAACGGCAAGCGGGCCGACGTAAACGCGCGATTCTATGTGGATTCCGGTTTTATGTCAAAGCGCGCCTCGCGGCAGAAATGCGATCAATCGCGTCTCCGCTAAAATCTGTGCCGCGCTTGACAGTTTTGCCAGTGATGCGCATATTCTGGTGAGCGGTTATCCGTCAGGTTTTTATCGCCGCTGCCACTATTAAATAAAAACAAGCAGTTCGTAAAAACGCACCTATCAAACAGGTTTGCCATGATCAAAAAAGTACTCATCGCCAATCGTGGTGAAATTGCAGTACGCATTGCCCGCGCCTGCACCGAACTCGGCATTCAGTCTGTGGCTATTTACACAGATGCCGACCGTTATTCCCTGCATTTAAGAAAGGCGGATGAGGCTTATAACCTGGGTCCGGACTCTGTTTCCGGTTACCTGAATGTGCATCGCATCGTTAATCTGGCCACTGCCACAGGTTGTGATGCCCTGCATCCCGGTTATGGTTTCCTCTCGGAAAACCCCTTGCTTGCCGAGGCCTGCGAAAAACGCGGTATTCGTTTTATTGGCCCCAGTGCCGCGATAATCCGCCAACTCGGTGACAAACTGCAAGCCCGTGCAGCAATGATCAAAGCCGGTATACCCGTGACACCCGGCAGCGAAGACAATGTGGAATCGGTGCAGGAAGCTCTGGCCGCTGCCGAAAAAATCGGTTACCCGGTGATGTTGAAAGCCACCAATGGCGGCGGAGGCCGGGGAATTCGTCGCTGTGTTGATGCCGATGAACTCAATCGCAGTTATGACCGGGTGGTTTCCGAAGTCAGCAAAACCTTTGGCAATGCCGAGGTGTTCCTGGAAAAGTGCATCGACAACCCGCGCCACATCGAGGTGCAAGTGCTGGGAGACCAGCATGGCAAGGTGATCCACCTGTTTGAGCGGGACTGCTCCATTCAGCGCCGCCATCAAAAACTCATCGAAATTGCCCCCTCACCACAACTCAGTGAAGAACAACGCAAATACATTGGCAAACTGGCGGTCACTGCTGCCAAATCTGTCGGCTATACCAACGCGGGCACCGTTGAATTCCTGTTGGCCGAAGATGACACCTTCTATTTCATGGAGGTCAATACCCGCCTGCAAGTGGAACATACTATTACCGAGCAGATCACCGGCATCGACATCGTGCAGGAACAGATTCGCATCGCCGCCGGTCTGAAACTGCGGTACAACCAGCGTGATGTGAAACGCCGGGGTTACGCCATGGAGTTTCGCATCAACGCCGAAGATCCGAAAAATGATTTTCTGCCCAGCTTTGGTCGTGTAACCCGCTATTACGCCCCCGGCGGCCCTGGTGTACGCACCGACGCGGCTATTTACACCGGTTACGAAATCCCGCCCTATTATGATTCCATGTGCGCCAAGCTCATTGTCTGGGCACTGGACTGGGATTCATTAATTGATCGTGCTAACCGTGCACTGAAAGACATCGGTGTTTATGGTGTAAAAACCACCATTCCGTATCAGCTGGAAATTCTGAAGTCACCACATTTTCAGTCCGGCAAGTTTGACACTTCGTTTGTCGAATCCCACCCGGAGTTAATTAATTATTCCGTGCATCGCTCATCACGCCAGCTCGCTGCCGCATTAGGTGCCGCAGTAGCAGCGCACATGGGTCTGTAACCCGCAGGCAGAACAATTTGCAACCATAACACTCACTACTGACCCACAGGGAAACCCATGTCAAAAGTCTACATTACCGATACTGTCCTGCGCGATGCGCACCAGTCATTGCTGGCCACACGCATGCGCACCGAAGACATGCTGCCCATTTGTGACAGGCTGGATGCCATCGGCTTCTGGTCACTGGAAATGTGGGGTGGTGCCACCTTTGATGCCTGCATTCGTTTTCTGAAAGAAGACCCCTGGGAACGTCTGCGCCAGTTGCGCGAAGCCCTGCCCAATACACGATTGCAAATGTTGCTCCGCGGACAAAACCTGCTGGGTTATCGCCACTACTCCGATGATGTCGTGCGCGCCTTTGTGGAACGTGCCGCAAAAAATGGCATTGATGTATTTCGCATTTTTGATGCGCTCAACGACCTGCGTAATTTGCAGGTCTCCATTGAAGCGGTAAAAAAAGCCGACAAGCATGCCCAGGGCGCGATCAGTTACACCATCAGCCCGGTGCACTCTACCGCGCAATATGTTGAGATGGCCACCACCCTGCAAAAAATGGGTTGCGACAGCATTGCCATTAAAGACATGGCAGGTTTGCTGACACCTGCGGCCACCGCCAAACTGGTAAAAGCGCTGGTGGACGCACTGGATGTACCCGTGCATCTGCACTCCCATGCCACCGCCGGACTGGCCAGCATGTGCCAACTGAAAGCCATCGAAAATGGGTGTCGTCACATCGACACCGCGATTTCCTCGCTTTCTGGCGGCACCAGTCACCCCCCCACAGAAAGCATGGTCGCGGCACTGCGTGATACTGAATATGACAGCAAGCTTGATTTATCAGCCTTGCAGGAAATTGGTTTTTACTTTTACGAGGAACGAAAAAAATATCATCAGTTTGAAAGTGAGTTCACCGGGCTCGACACTCGCGTACAAAACAATCAGGTACCCGGCGGAATGATTTCCAACCTCTCCAACCAGCTCAAGGAACAGGGCGCGCTGGAACACATGAACGCCGTGCTGGAAGAAATTCCCCGCGTACGTGCCGACCTGGGTTATCCGCCACTGGTCACACCTACGTCACAAATCGTCGGTACCCAGGCATTGCTCAATGTGCTTGCGGAGTCCCGCTACCAAACCATCACCAATGAAGTAAAACTCTACTTGCAGGGCAAATACGGTAAACCGCCAGCAGCAGTGAATACAAAGATACGCCAGCAAGCCATCGGCAACGAAAATGTCATCACCTGTCGTCCTGCTGATTTGCTGAAACCGGAAATGAATCGCCTGCGCAGCGAAATCGGCGAAGTGGCCGAATCCGATGAAGACGTGCTGACCTACGCCATGTTCCCCGACATTGGCCGTGATTTTCTGGAGCAACGCCGTGACGGCACGCTGGAACCGGAGGCACTCGAACCACTACCGGGTAATTCACAGGACTATTGTGTAGCCGCCACAGAATTCAATGTCGGTTTACACGGTGAAACCTACCACATCAAAGTCACCGGCACCGGACACAAGATGCAAGAAAAACGCGCCTTTTATATCAACGTGGATGGCACACCAGAGGAAGTGATTGTCGAATCCCTTGATGCCGTATTCACCAATGGCGGCGCGGATACACCACAGGCCAGCGGCGGCAAAGGCAGCAGCCGCCTGAAAGCCACCGCACCTGGCCACGTCACCACATCAATCTGGTATCATCGTTGCAGTGCTGGTTACCGAGGGTGATCAGGTTTCTGCGGGTGATGCTATCCTGGTCACCGAAGCCATGAAAATGGAAACTGAAGTCCAGGCCCCTGTTGCGGGTACCATCAAAGCGGTGCATGTGCAAAAGGGTGATAGCGTCAACCCGGACGAAGCGCTGGTAGAGATAGAATAAAATGTGTATTAAGCGTTAAAAATATTCAACTGAATAAAATCATTGGTTTACATTCGGTGGAACGGGTTGTTCCTCAATCACGAATCACCGGGTCATAAAATCGGCTCTGAACAACCAAATGAAGATGGTTCTCTAAAACCACACAGGCGTAAACTTTCAAATCACTCCTCATCAAAAAACGAAGTGAATCCAATACAATATCCACCGTTGCCGGACGAACGAACACCGGAATCCAGTGAAGTACTACGCATGTAATGAAATGCGGTTAATGCTGGATCAATAATATAAATTCCCACGGAGGACCATGGGAACCAGAAACCACTCCGAAACCGGCATTTTCCCTCAAGTGAACCTCATTTTCCAATTTGACCTACAGCCTGGCAAATTGATTCAGCAGAAGTTGAAACTGTTGCGCAAATCGAACATTTAGCTCAACGTGATGCGAAAGAACATACCAGAAAAAATCATCAGGGAAATATGCGCTGTACAGAGATCAACCAGTTTCGTTAGACATGAAAATTTGAAGTTTTCTCATTTCCACACTCCCGCATGGGAGGGCATAACCGGCAGTTGTGAAAAATAATCTGAAAGACAGTAAATGAATCTTTCCCGCGCCTGTTTTTCATGATAAAACAGGTGATATTACCTGTTTATTTTCTATCAATTTGTTTGATTATTTTATTTCTTGCGCCTAAAGTCCGTCAGGTAATTTTGCTTAGATTGATTTCTAAACTAATAGTTTCACAATTTTTTAAAATATGGATAACGCCGGAACTACGGTGCATGTATTTAATTGGGGTTTGCAAAAACTGGGGGGAACTCTAACCGGTAGCGAAAAGGCTCTTAACCTGCACGAATGCCTCCATCCTGAAAAGCGTGAAACTTCAGCTTCTGTAAAGTAAGGTGTTCAGTATTATTCCAAATAACTGTGAGTGTTATAAACATTAAATCAGGGAGAATAAATTACTTATGAACAACAATAACTCAAGTATAAAAAATCTGGTACTTTTTGTATTTTTAATTTTTACAATGTTCATGACAGGCTGCGCAGCATTTACAGCAGCATTTACAGAACACGGAAAATTAACAAAAAATGCCGATGAAGCGTATCGAGCAGGTAATTACGATGAGGCTGTTAAACATGCAACTAAAGCCTTAAAACATAAACCCGGGTATGGAGATGCTCAAAAGGTTTTAGTCAATTCCTTTTCTGTATCCATTAGAAACAGAGAAAGTCGTATTGCTGAGCTGGCTTCCAGAACCGATCTGAAATCGGTAGCTAACCATGTAAAAGAGTATCAAACTCTAATTCGCATTAGTAATTCTGTCAAAAATTTACCACCGCTGATTGATGATAAATCAAAAAAACCAATTAAATTTACCTTTAAAGATTACACTGGACAGCTAAAGGAAGCAAAAAATACTGCCGCAGAAACTTACTATAAACATGGGCATAAAATGGGGAAGATTGGAGGGGTTGAAAACAGCAAGTCTGCCGCCAAAGCATTTAAAAAATCCCAATCTTATATACCTCAATACAAAGACACTGAAGAGTTATATGAAAAATTTAAATTAGCCGGAATCAAGCGTATTGCAATTTTTTCATTCATTAATAAAAGTGGCCAAAATAAATATGGTGCAATAGGGGAGCTGGTCAGCGACCAGGTGACATCAACTATTATGGGCACTGAAAGCGCTATTGAGTTCCTGAATATTTTATCACGAACAGAACTAGAGCAATCAATGAAGAATAATGGTTCAAATCATGGTGGCTTAGTAGATCATGCACAAATTGTTAAAATCGGAAAATCTCTGGATCTTCATGAAGTAATCATTGGGCAAATAACTCAAATTAATGTATTGACTCCACAAAGCACAGAAAAATATGTCGAGGAGAAAAACAGCGTTGTTGTTGGTGAAAAAGAATATCTAAACAGAAAAGGGAAAAAAAGAACCAAACCAGTTTACGGTGATGTTCATGCAAAAGTAAAAATATATAAAATGGTAGCAAATGCAAAAATAACGGGTTCATATAAAATAATTGACATTAAATCTGCACAATTAAAGAAAACAGATTCCTTTTCAGGAGAGTATAAGTACAATCACAAGTGGGCTTCATATACTGGTGACGAACGAGGGTTATC
>JAADIL010000146.1 GCA_013151355.1 Gammaproteobacteria bacterium | reverse complement strand
CGACCCAGCGGCCCGGGATGCCATGCATGCCAGGCATTGTGCATATAGTTAAAATCGTCGGCCAGGCGCGCCACAGCCTGTCGACCCTGCGCCTCCTCCACACCCCAGAGTTTGACATCCACCACAGTGCCAAATACCAGCAACTGCTCATGGTAGGCAACGGGCTCGCGATCACAGGCTGCCAGAAAAACCAGGACAAATACCAACGAAATGCGGCCCGGTATTTTGATCATGCGTTTAATTGTCGCTCAATGGCATCCATTAACTGGCCGCCAATATCCAGCCCGTAAAGTGCATCCAGTTCACGAATGCAGGTAGGGCTGGTGACGTTCACTTCGGTGAGGAAATCGCCAATTACATCCAGACCCACGAACATCAGCCCCATAGCCTTGAGGCGGGGTGCCACTTGTGCGCAAATCCAGCGGTCGCGGTCGCTGAGTTCAACACCAACACCGGTACCGCCCACAGCCAGATTACCACGTGTCTCACCTCTGGCCGGTATCCGCGCCAGGGCATAAGGAACGGGCTCGCCATCCACCAGCAAAATACGTTTGTCGCCAGCGCTGATTTCGGGAATATACCGTTGGGCCATGGCGTATCGACCACCATGCTCTGTGAGGGTTTCAAAAATCACGCCCACGTTGGGGTCATCAGCGCGCACGCGAAAGATAGAAGCCCCGCCCATGGCATCCAGCGGCTTGATGATGACATCGCCGTGCTCAGTCAGAAATGCCCGCAACCGGGTTTGTTCGCGAGTCACCAGTGTTGGTGGCGCACACTGTGGAAACCAGGTACTGGCCAGCTTTTCGTTAGCCTCGCGCAAAGCCCCGGTGCGGTTCACCACCAGGGTACCCTGCGCCTCGGCCAGGGCCAGCATTTGTGTGGCATACAGATACTCGGTGTCAATGGGCGGGTCCTTGCGCATCAGCACCACATCCAGCTCGGCCAACGGCCGGTCCTGCGGTTCGCCCAGACTGAACCAGTCATCATTGTTGTCACGCACAGTCAACTCACGCAAACGGGCATACGCCTGTCCGTCACGCAGATACAGATCGTTCATCTCCAGGTATTGCAACGTCCAGCCACGCGCCTGCGCTGCTAACGCCATGGCAAGACTGCTGTCTTTTTGTGGTTTGATGGCCGCAATGGGGTCCATTAACAAAGCAAGCGCGATCATTGAACCATTACTTTTTGTTTATTTTTAGAACACATTGATCAAAAAAGCATCATTTTTTATTACCCCGAAAAAAACAAACAGCACCGGTAAATGCTGTCTCCCACAAAAAACGACAGAGCTTTAATCTGGACCCTGCAAGTCATCATGCTTGCGCAGCACTTGCAGGGCTCAGGTTTAAGTATCCACAACCTCGGCCGATAGTCTGGATGAGCTGTCCACCTTGCCGATATAGCCTTAAGTGGCAAGCACTTATGGATTGTACTTTAATAATGTGATAAATAAACGGGGCAATGCCTTTGATTTAACAGGCGAGTTCCCGGCAAAGCACTTCATCAACGCAACACGCGCATAAAGTGCCTGACCGGAAGCCATTAATTTCCCGTCAACCCCTAAGGGATGCGATAATGGGAACCAGCCTGCAAACGGCCTTTCTCTTACAACAAGTTTTCCGGGCCTGGAGGACGCGACTAAAACGCGCTGCCCTGAACCCACGAAAGACTGCAACCCAACATAAGAGGTGAAGTCGTGTCGAGCGATACAGAAGAAACCAGCCTGGAAGGCGTCAAAGTGATGGTCATTGACGACAGCAAGACCATCCGCCGTACCGCAGAAACCCTGCTGAAAAAAGCGGGTTGTGTTGTCGTTACTGCTACCGATGGTTTTGAGGCCCTGGCAAAAATTACCGATCAAAACCCGGATGTCATTTTTGTCGACATCATGATGCCACGTCTGGATGGCTACCAAACCTGCGCATTGATCAAAAAAAACCATAACTACAAAAATACCCCTGTGATTTTGCTAACCAGTAAAGATGGCCTGTTTGACCGGGCCCGCGGACGCATCGTCGGCTCTGATCGTTACCTGACAAAGCCCTTTACCAAAGATGAATTATTGAGCGCCATAAAAGAACACCTGGCGACTGAATACTAATAATACGCAAGGTTTGTTACTTTTCATTTTACTTTACACATTTGATTAAACGCTAAAATCCGGAGAAGCATTCCATGGCAAACATCCTGATCGTAGACGATTCACCCACTGAAGTTCATGTGTTGACTTCCATGCTGGAAAAACATGGTTTTTCCATTGCCACAGCCAGCAGTGGTGAGGAAGGCGTGGATAAAGCCCGGACAGGCAAACCCGACCTGATTCTTATGGATGTGGTGATGCCTGGCATGAATGGTTTTCAGGCCGCGCGTCAAATCTCCTCAGATTCGGAAACCAGCGACATCCCGATTATTATCGTCAGTACCAAAGATCAGGAAACAGATAAAATGTGGGGCCTGCGACAGGGGGCAAAAGACTATGTGACCAAACCCGCCAACGAAAAAGAGCTGATCAGCAAAATCAACAGCTTGCTTGGCGTCTGAATTCCCGTTATTACGGATACCTGAAACGTGGACAGCAAAATACACCCCTTTGATCTCCTGCAAACACTGGAGGAACAAAGCAAAAATAATGCAAAGGGTTTACCTCAACAAACCGAAACCCGTACCCTGTGGAGCGGTATCGGTTTTCGCCTTGGTGATATTGAGATGGTTGCACCGCTTACCCAGGTCAACGAAATTTTGCATTTTCCAAACTTGACATTGGTCCCCGGTACTTTGCCGTGGATAAAGGGGCTTGCCAATATCCGTGGTACTTTGTTGCCCATTGTGGATTTGCAAAATTATCTGGGACAGCCCTCCATTCACTTGCAGCAACAGTCGCGCATTCTGGTCATTCACCAGGGTGAATTGATAGTAGGACTACTGGTTGATGAAGTTATTGGTCTGCGCCATTTTGACCCGGAAGACCGGGTAATGCGCATTCGGAAAATGAACCCGGCAATGAAAATACATATTCGTGGTGCATTCAACCAAAATGAAAAAACCTGGCATCTGTTTGACATGTCTACACTGATCGAAGACCCGCAGTTTTATAAAGTAGCCGTTTAACAAAATAACACAGCAATAAATTACACTACCTGTTAACAACACACAGCCTCATACTGAACGCCAAAAATGTATGAGGCCAGGAGCCGAGCACGATGAAAACAGCATCCAATTCAAAATTTTCCGCAGACACAGGCTTACTGCTACTGGGCGGGGCGCTTTTGGTCCTGCTGGCATTGGCCGCTGCAACATTCTTTTACGTTGGCACGCAAACCAACTACGATAAAGAATACATCAGCCTGGCTGGCGAGCAACGCGTTCTTTCACAAAGTATCGTGAAAAACGCCGTAGAATCAGCCAGTGCCACAGTATCGGCGTTCCGGCTTTTAAAACAGGCTCGTAACCAGTTTGAAAATAACCTCAACCTGTTACGTGAGGGTAACCCGGAAACAGGCTTGCCTCCTTCGCCAGCAACTGCCCAGGATGAGCTCATGGCAGTTGAAGCACTCTGGAAAATTTTTGGTAAAAATGCCGACACTGTTTTACGTGCTGAAGGCACTATCCGCATGCTGAGCGAATTTGTCGGTGCAGTGAACGAAACCATGCCGAATCTGTTGGCCCTTTCTGACGAAGTGGTCAGCCTGATGATTGAAACCGGCGCTAATTCCAGTCAGGTTTACATTGCCAGTCGCCAGCTCATGCTGGTGCCACGTATTTCGGTTAACGCCAACAAGGTATTGGCAGGCGGCAAAGGCTCTGCTGCTGCAGCTGAACGTTTTGGTCGTGACGCAGCATTGTTCGGTCGGGTGCTGGACGGCATGTTAAAAGGCGATCGCAGAATGAACATACGCCGGGTATCTGACCCGGATGCGCGTGAAAAACTTAAAGAAGTCGTAGAACAATTTGAAACCGTGCATGAACTGGTTGGACGCATTCTGGAACAAACCCCGGCGCTGTTTGAAGTACAAAAGGCTTCAAACAACATGGCGGCAAAAAGTGAAGCGTTACTCAGCACCACCACTGCATTGCGCAACACCTACACCCGTCTGGGTAATGAGCGTTTTGTAAGCAACACCACGGGCAATCTGTTGAGTGCGGCTGCGCTGCTCATTCTTATCTGGCTGGGCGTTAAAATACAAACCGATACCCGCAAGCGTTTAACGATTACGGCGCAACAAAACAAACAAAATCAGGATGCCATCATGCGCCTCCTGGATGAAATCGGCGATCTCGCCAATGGTGACCTCACCACGTCCGCTACCGTAACAGAAGATATCACCGGCGCTATTGCAGATGCCATCAACTACACCATTGACCAGCTGCGTCGACTGGTATCGACCATTAACGAAACGACGGTGCAGGTGTCGTCCGCCGCACAGGAAACACAGGCTACAGCCATGCATCTTGCCGAAGCCAGTGACCATCAGGCGGAACAGATCACCGCCGCGTCTGCTGCCATTAACGAAATGGCCATCTCCATCGATACTGTGTCCGGTAACGCGACCGAGTCTTCCGAAGTGGCAACACGTTCTGTGGATATTGCCAAAAAGGGTGCCGCAGCTGTACAGAATACTATCCGTGGTATGGACACCATTCGTGAACAAATCCAGGAAACCTCAAAACGTATCAAGCGCCTGGGTGAAAGTTCACAGGAAATTGGTGACATGGTTGAGCTGATCAACGACATTGCCGATCAGACCAACATCCTTGCCCTGAATGCCGCTATACAGGCTGCCATGGCCGGTGAATCAGGTCGTGGTTTCGCGGTGGTTGCCGATGAAGTGCAACGACTCGCTGAAAAATCCACTGATGCAACGCGACAGATTGAAGCCCTGGTGAAAACCATCCAGTCCGATACCAACGAAGCCGTTGCCTCCATGGAACAATCCACGTCCCAGGTAGTGGAAGGAGCCAAACTGGCACTCAATGCTGGTGACTCACTGGCAGAGATTGAAGGGGTATCGACCCATCTGGCCGACCTCACCACATCCATTTCTGATTCTGCACAGCAACAGGCCACAGCGGCTTCCAGCATTTCAGAAAGCATGAACGTCATCCAGGAAGTCACTACGCAAACATCGGCAGGCACCAACGAAACATCGGCATCCATCGGCAATCTGGCAGACTTGTCGAACGAGCTTCGCAAATCTGTGGCCGGCTTCAAACTGCCTGATTGATCGGTATCGGCATCTTGCGACTTGTCCAGATTAAACGGTTACGCTTTACATGAAACCGAATATGGAATATCTGCCCGGCTACGAAGAGCTGGCGGTCAAACGCCTGCCACAAATGGAGCCTGAACAGTTCCGGCAGTGGGCAGCCCTGCTAAAAAAACGTACCGGCATGCGCTTGCCTGATAATCGTATTTCGTTTTTGGTCACCAACCTCGGCATGCGTATGCGCGAACTGGGTATCAATGATTTTCAGACTTATTTTGACTACGTGCAAAACGGACGTGAAGGCGTTATTGAGTGGGATCGACTGGTACACCATCTCACTGTGCACGAAACCCGTTTTTTACGGCAGGAAAGTGTGCTCACGCTGATTCGTGAAAAGTACCTGCCTGGTCGACAGGACCAGTGTGCGGCATCACCCACCACCATCAACGTATGGAGTGTGGGTTGTTCTACTGGCGAGGAACCTTACAGCATTGCCATGGCCATTGATGACCACATGCGGCAACTCGGTTATCCGTATTATCTGGGCGTTACCGCCAGTGATATCAGCCGTAGCGCCCTGGCACATGGACGCAGGGGTATTTATACCCGTCAACAAATTAAAGCCATAGAACCTGAGTGGCTCAATAACTATTTTTCCGTCACCAAAGACGACAAATTTCAGGTTAATGAAGAGCTGCGCAAACGGGTCTGCTTCAATCATTTGAACATTCTTGACGTTGGAGCAGCACCCATTGGCAAAATGGACATCATTGTCTGTCAAAACCTGTTGATTTATTTTGATAAAGAACAGCGCATTGATATTGTCAATACTCTGGCCGACCATTTACAACCCGGCGGCCTGTTAATACTCGGCGTGGGCGAATTGTTGAATTGGGAACACCCCGATATCAAACGTTTCACCTATGCAAATACTCTGGCCTTTAAATGCCAACAAAACATTATTGACGGCCACGACGGTCCCGACGCATAGGCGCGCAAAATCATTATGGGTGAACAACTCGATTACACCACGCTGACGTGGGTCAAAGACGAAATCCAGGAAAGCCTGAATCAAACACATCAGGCGCTGGAAGCGTTTATCGAAGACACCAGCGACACGACGCAAATCCGTTTCTGTGCAACCTACCTGCACCAGATTTATGGCACCTTGCAAATGGTGGAAATCTACGGCGCAGCATTACTCGCCGAAGAAATGGAAAAAGTTGCCAATGCCTTGCTCAACGGACAAATTGCCCAACAGCAAGATGCTTTTGAGGTATTGATCCGCGCCACACTGCAACTGCCCGCTTATCTTGAGCGCCTGGAAAACGGGCATCCCGATTTGCCCGTTGTATTAACACCATTGCTCAATGACATGCGTGCCGCACGCGGCGAACCTTTGCTCAGTGAAAATGCCTTCTTTTCGCCTGATTTAAGTACGTTGCCACCGGAAAAACGACTCGCACCCGGCAAAAACTATCCCGAAATACAGACCTACGCGAAAAAATTGCGTCCCATTTATCAAATCTCATTGCTGGGTTTGTTGCGCGACAAAGATCCTGATGGCAGCCTGAAAAAAATGGCCGCTGTGCTGCGCGAGTTACAAAACGCCTGTCACTCAACAGCCAGCCAGCGCCTTTGGTGGGTCGTAGGTGGCATTATTGAATCACTCATCGATAAAGGCCTGCAAAACAGCACTGCACTGAAAATGTTACTGGGCCAGGTTGACCGCGAAATCAGACGCCTGATCAAAGATGGCGAATCTGCGATTGAAACAGCCGAACCTTCCGACCTGATTAAAAACTGTCTCTATTATACCGGCACCACCACGTCGACAGGCCCGCGTGTTTCCACGTTGAAACAGGCATTTAATCTCCAGCAGTTATTGCCCTATGACGGCTCAATGGAACAGGCTGCGGATGAACTCAAGGGCTCAACAGCCGATATTATGGACAGTGTTTCCACTGTACTCAAAGACGATTTATTGCACGTAAAAGATCAGCTGGATATTTTTGTACGCAATACTGAACGTGAAACCAGCGAACTGTCACCACTGGCCGAAAACCTGGCACGCACCGCCGACACCCTGGCCATGCTCAGCCTGGGCGATTTACGCAGAGTGATACAGGGCCAGGTCACACACCTCCAGCAACTCGTTGAAAAAGGTGAAGACCCTGCTGACGCTGATTTAATGGAAGTCGCCAGTGCGTTGCTTTACGTCGAATCCTCGCTGGATCATTTAAAAGAAACCAGGCAAACACACACCGAAACCGACGCACCGGATCTCACCGTAAACGACGATACAAACTCCCCGGAAGTGTTGTTACCGCGCACCGAACAAGTACAAATAACCAATCTGGTCATCAAGGAAGCCAAGTCCGTACTCGCTGATGTTAAAGAAGGTTTCAATACCTTCGCAGTTGAACCCAACCAGTTCGATGCAATTGCTGAAGCCCCCATAAAACTCGCGCAAATTCAGGGCGCACTGGCAGTAATGAATCTTGAGCGTGCGGCAAAGCTGTTGGGGGCTGCCAATGCTTTTATTCGCGAAGATGTGATCTCTGCGCAGGTTCATCCTGATTCTGCAAAACTCGATAGCCTCGCCGATGCCATCACCAGTATCGAGTATTACCTGGAAGCCATTGAGGAAGGTCGCGGTCAACCCGAAGGGGTGCTGGCGGTCGCAGAAATCAGCGTGGAGCAATTGGGCCACCCTGTTGAATCTGTTTCTGCACTCATTAATGTTGCAACAGATGCTCTGCCATCCAGGAAAAAACCTTCGGGTTCAGTCAGCAGGCTACTGGCTGAACCAAAATCCACTGCAACTAATGACCCCGATAAAACACAAGAGCTGGTGCTGGATGCAGCATTTTTCGCTGCCTCTGCCGAGACGACACAGGAAATTGTCGCGCCTGGAGAATTTGCGCCTGAAAGCCCGGTAGCTTCAACCGAAGTCGAAGAATATCAGGAAGAAAATATCGACGAAGAAATACTCGAAATTTTCGTGGAAGAAGCCGACGAAGTGCTCGGCACCATAACCGATTGCCTGCATGCCTGGCGCGCCAATAACGATGATATAAAATCATTGGAGACCCTGCGCCGCTCTTATCACACCATCAAGGGCAGTGGCCGCCTGGCGGGGGCCGCGGTCATGGGTGATTTTGCCTGGTCCATCGAAAATCTGCTCAACCGGGTACTGGACAATAAAATTGCCCCCAACCCTGGCATGTTCGCTTTGATGGACAACGCGGAAACGGTTGTCCGTGGTTTGTTGGC
>JAADIL010000021.1 GCA_013151355.1 Gammaproteobacteria bacterium | reverse complement strand
GGAACGCTTGTCCGAGAGTTTAAACCTCTCTGGATTCCGGCCAAAAACATGCCGGAATGACGGTGTTTTCAGTAAAAAATACCAGAGAATGGAAATTGATTTATTCCTTAATTCACATTCCAGGGAACATGCACGTTCCTTTGTCACACAGATTGAATGATCAACGATAAAAATGCACGCCAAGCGAAGGGGTTATGCTATTCACAACGACACCCTGTTCTAATCGAGATTGACGAAAAGCCATTTCCAGAGCAATGCCAACACCCTTTACATCGAACTCCCAGCCTGCACCGACATAGACATGATAGCCGTCTATGTCATCGATGTTACCCCCGGTATTCAGGCGTGTATAACCCAGGCCAAGCCGCGAAAACAAGCTGGGCGCAATATCACGATGATAGTATTTTCCTTCCACACCCAACGTGATTAATTTAATTTTATTACTGAGCCTTGTGTCATAACGGCCACTTGCCCTGGCTGAACCAATAACAGGATTAAAAGCCAAACCAATTGAATAAATCCGGGGCTTCTCCCACCACACATTGATTGTATTGCTCAGGCCACTATATGTGCTGCCGCTGTTATTACCAAAAGCAATATCATGGGATCATGGGAATCAAAATGTTCACGAGCGCGAACTTTAATATCCCCGGCGATGGCCTGTTCAAACATTACCAACACAGCAAAAGAAGTAATGATATTAATTGTTGATGTTTTCATACATTTTCCAGCCACTTGTTACCTTGATGGAGTACCCGGCTTTATTGTATCGATACAGAAAAACTTCCCGTCATTCCTGATGAATAAGTCGTTGCTTCTACCGTATACGTTCCAGCCGACAACGTGCGAACGATACGTGAGTTGAAGCCACTCCCGCCATCATCATCACTGGCGACGACACTACCATTCTCACCTGCGCCATTAAGCAAATACAGATAGGTATCGATTGACGATTGCAGATCAATGATGACCACCTGGCTGCTCGACAGGGTAAACGTGTAGTATTTGGCATAGCTACCCGCGCGGCGTGTTGATGCACAACCTGTTTCCCAATTACCTGAAACAAATTGGTTCAAATTGATCAAATTCGCACAATCTTCCAACGGTGGCGGAGGTGGGGGCGCATTATTACCAGCGACCGAGACAGTAAAGCTTCCGGTAGCACCTGAACCATAGGTTGTCGCCTCTATCGTATACGTTCCAGCCGACAAAATACGAACGATACGTGAGTTGAGACCATTCCCACCGTCATCATCACTGGCGACGACACTACCATTTTCATCTGAGCCATTGAGCAAGTACAGGTAGGTATCAGTTGATGATTGCAGATCAATTGTCACCTCCTGGCTGTTCGACAGGGTGAACGTGTAGTATTTGGCATAGCGACCTGCACGGTTTGTTGATACGCAGCCCGGCTCCCAACTGCCTGACACACTTTGCTCCAGACTGATTGACGCAACACAATTAACCAGTGGAGGAGAAATTGGCTCACAATCTGCTGCATTTTCCCATGGCGTATCAAGACCATAACCAGAAGCCCAGAACCATGGGCCAACATTTTGGTTGTCACCATATATATTGGCCGCATACCGAATCGAGCAATTTTCATAGGGGTTATAAGGTGGATATAATGCACTTCCCCAGACAATAAAGTTGGGTGTATCTGTTCTGAGAAGAGGTCCTCTCGGCGCAGTATACTGATCCCCCCAGCGCCCTTCAAACCATACCCAACTATTGTTGGTCTGCTCTAAATTTCCTAAATTGACAAGACTGTAACCACTGCCCCCAAAACTTAAAACCTCTTTATCACCCATATGGTTATCATAAGCTATCGTATACAGGGTATTCCCGGATTCATAATATGAACCGTGCCCACCATTGGATACGTAAACATTGGGATGCGTACTGTTAACAACTTCAACATTACTCCAGGAATATCGTCTGGCTTCACTATGAGTTGAATATGCAACTTCAACAGGTTGTGCAGAATCATTTAGAAAAACTGTTATTGATTCCCAATCACCCGGGTGATCATTCAACCAGTCATTATAAAAATAAAAGAACCAATACTGAACAGCAATTGGGTTTTGTTCACCGGAATCCCTGAAAACTCTGAAATAGACTGTCGGATTTAATGATAACGATTTGTAACCACTACTAACAGTTGTCGTTATACCCGCCCATATTGGGGAAAAATCGAGATAATTGGAGGATGATCTTAATGCAATATCGCCAATGATATCTACTTCACCATCACTTAACGGCATACTTCCAGGACCATACGGCATTCCATTATATATAACAAAATCAGACAGGTTCAGATTAATTGGCCTGTTCGGATTTGATGTAACATCATTGACATCAACCGGGATGTAGTCAGTGTATAAATAACTTGAATCTCGAATGTTGACACCAATCGCACCAGGATCGGATAACCGAAGTTGAGGTGCGTATGTTTCTGCCAAAACAGTATCGGAAGAACCGGATGAAACTGATTGGGTTTGTATTGTAGAACGAAGCCTGCCATCCCTTCGCCTCATCCGCTGGTTATTATTTCTTTGTTTATTCAGGCCCAGCATTTTTTTTGTTGTAATAAGGATATTGATGAGAGGGCTATTTGTATCATCATATGACCTGCTTCTGGTCAGGCGCCTTTCCTCACCTGCTACCGTCGCAGTTTCCGCAGCCAGAGCATCGTCAATGATGGACTCAACCTCTTCATCCGGGTAGTTTCGCAACGTAACATAGCTTGCTGATCTGATAATATTCGATGAAGACTGACTTCCGTTTATGGCTTCTTGCCGAATGTCAAAATGGTCAAATCTCACCATATAACCAAGATAACCCATCGCCTCATCATACAAGCCTTCTGCCTGTAATCGCTCAATAATTCTTGTTGCGCTTCCAAATGCAGCTACAGAGTTTTGGTTGGTAATGAGGTTTAATAATTTATTGCGAAGACCTTGATTAGCCGCAGAAAAAAAGCGGCTCTCCAGTAATAAAACAAAATCATCCCCCTGAATTTCTTTAAGTAACGTATAAACATGTGTATGTTGATCTCTTTGATCGGGATCAAACAGCTTGTCAAGCAGAAACACGGCATCGTTTAACTGTGCAATTTCCCGAAATCTTTGTTTGACAAGTATCGGGTATTCTCCGTGCATTCTCTCTCCAATAAACAGATTCATCAGGAAACCTGACTCTTCAGAGCTTCCTCTTACTGTATCCCACTGTAGACTGGAAGATTCCTCATCAAAGGAATGGACTATTCCTGGAAGAGATACAATAAACAATATTATTGCGCAGGACTTCACAACTTTACCCATCATCATCAATTTCCTTATTTCAGAATCTAAAGAGTCAAAGGAATGAAAATTAAATAACTTTTACACGTTATTTAATTTTCATTCTTAACGGTTTTTTTAACGAGCCGACCAATTTCAGTTGGGCAAAAAACAGAATTTATCAATACCGCTCACTTTAATACACATTTTGCACGACGGGTCGCCACAATGAAACGATAGTCAGACCAACAATAACCTGAAATGTGAATCAAGGGCTAAAAACACTCTTTTTAAAAATCATCGGATATTTGATGTTAAAGAGCGTAACGTTTTCTGTTTTCTTTGTGATCTTTGCAAGTTTCCTCATCGGTAGGGTGGGCATTGCCCACCATCACAGGTTAAACAGGGCACGATTGGTGGGCGATGCCCACCCTGCAAGTGGAATCACCTTGATTTTGCTGTCATACGCTGAAAACAGGGCGATTTAGCGCTTAATTCACATTGAAATCAATGTGATCTCGGTCATAAATCAGCACAAAAAATGTCAAACTGCTTTTTATATTTTGATGCTGTGCACCAGAACGAATGAAATATCTTGCAGCTCCCGGGACAAAATTGATAACTTGCGCCTGGGCGCCAGGCGTATTTCACTCTGCTTCCCGTTTGACAGACGTGTTGCATTCCCGTCAAATCAAGGTACCGGGAACAAGACTTCCTGCATTTCCACATGAGGTAAAGCAACATGGAAATACATACGATGCGCAGAATGGCGCACTGGCTAAAATACCTGCTGCCTGCAATCACCCTGCTGGCATCCGCCTGTACCGGGTCCAGCAAGCCTGAAACCACGACATCCACTCCGGCAGACAGCTATTTTGCCCTGGCCATCACTGAAAATTCGCATAATCACACAGGTGCGAGAATCCTTTTACTCGACTTCATGGAGACCGCACCTGTAGCGGCTACCGGGTCCGGCAGTATCATCATTTCACCGCGTATCAGCAACGATAATATTACCATTAATGGTGACAGCGCAGACTGGAACAACACCAACCTGACCACTATCAAGGGCCTGGTGCAAAATAATTACCCGCTAAGCCGGTTTATTGATGCCGTCCCCACCAACATCACCGTCGGCTCCGCCTGGGATGATGATTACATCTATTTTCTGGTGCAATGGGAAGACGCAGGTCATACCCAAAGTACGCAATACCGGAAATGGATTTATGGCGATCAGGGTAACGGTGAAACCGGCTGGACAGCAAAGGTTCATACCGGCACCAACTCCGGCAGCCCCAATGAATCCGTTGCCAACGCCAGCCATGTGCTTGCGGGCAGTGAAGACGAAGACCGTGTATACCTTATGTTTCCGATCACCGACAGTGAAAATACATTCGCAGCTGACGGGCTGGGCTGCGCGGCTTACTGTCACGCCAATCTCACTTCGGACAACCCTTTCCAGAATTATACCGGCACCGATGTCGCTGTGATGCATACCAATAACAGCGGCGACAGCGCTGATGTCTGGCAGTGGCAATCCAGCCGAACCGGGCCCGCAGGTGTTGCTGATGACATGCTTCTCACTTATTCATCAACAAACGACAGTGGCCTCGCTGCTGATACAGGCAACCCCGTCTACACCAACAACGTGCTCAGCAACAATAACCCCACGTTCATGCACAACAGCGGACTGGCTTATACCGGTGATGTTCTTCTGCAAGCAAATGCCGATGCCTTCAACGGCAGCCCGGTCACGGGCTATCAAATTCCGGCAGCTATCATACAAACGCCTGGCAACAGCCGGGCCGATATAAGCTCCAGTGCATCTTACGACGCTGCAAGCGGACGCTGGACGGTGGAATTCCGCCGCCTGCGTGATACGGGCAATGCGGATGACAAGCAGTTTATTTCCGGAACAGATGTACAGCCGCTGAGCATCCCGGTTGTCACTTCCACAGATACAGCAGCAGGCAGCACACTCTACGGAAATCTTTGTGAAAGCTGCCATGGAGCAAATGGCATTGGCAGCCTCAGCGGCAACAGCTGGCAATACCCGCGCATACAACGTGCATCCGGTTCTCTGATCCTGAGCGCCATACAGACGGTACCCGTCATGGGCGGCATCACCCTCACTCATCAACAGGCAGAAGACATCGCTGCTTTTCTGCAAACCCAAAGCACTTTCTCCGCGACTTACCGTCTCGACACCGTTATTTCCGGTGTTACGGCACCCGCTTCAGGTACTGTTACCAGCAGTCAGCCAGGCATAACCTGTCCCGGCACCTGCGATTATAATTTCCTGCCAGGATCAGTCATCACCCTGAACGCGAACTACGTCGATGGTTATGCGTTCTCCACCTGGAGTGGTGCAAGTTGCAACGAAGGGTCACAAAGCGGGTTGACATGTTCGTTTACGCTTAACAGCGGACAAAGCGTCACCGCCAGCTATACGCCAACGGCGGTCAACTACACACTGACCGTTACCGCCGGAGCCAACGGCAGCGTATCCATCTCACCTGGCGGCATCACCTGCGCACCCGATTGCACGGCACAGTTCAGCGAAAATGCGGCTGTTACGCTCACCACCACGCCCGATACGGGCTACCGGCTTGATGCCTGGGGCGGTGACTGCACCGGCTCGGCGGGCTGTACTGTCAACATGTCAGCTGACAGAAACGTCACCGCAACATTTGCGCAAATTCAGGCAACGGCCACACCCTGCGAGGTTAGTGGCCCGCCACCTGTCATCCCGGATATTGCCATACAGGAGATCGTTACCGGACTGTCTGAGCCGGTACATGTCACCCATGCAGGAGACGGCAGCGGTCGTTTGTTTATTGTTGAACAGCGGGGAACGGTGCGCATCGTCCAGAACGGGACACTGCAAGCAGGTAATTTCCTGGATATTCAGGATCGCGCCCGCAACAGCGGTGAAATGGGACTGTTAAGTATTGTCTTCCATCCTGACTTCGCCAGCAATGGACGCTTCTTCGTCAACTATGTATCAGATAACAGTGAGCCAAATTCACAATGCACCAGCAGCAACCGCTGCACCATCGTTTCCGAATTCACCCTCGGTGCTACAACGATGCTGGAGGACAGCGAAAGAATCATTCTTGAAATCGCCCAGCCCTATAACAACCACAACGGTGGACAACTCGCCTTTGGCCCCGAAACAAATCCCTACCTCTATATCGGCATGGGAGACGGTGGCAGCGGTGGAGACCCGGATGGTTACGGACAAGACCTCACTACCCTGCCGGGCGGCATGTTGCGCATTGACATCAACAACAAAGACAACGGTCTGGAATATGCCATTCCGGCTGACAACCCCACATGGTCTGGTGTTGCTGACGCACGCCGGGAAATTTGGGCTTACGGTTTGCGCAATCCCTGGCGCTTCAGTTTTGACCCGGTAACGGGTGATCTCTATGCAGCAGATGTCGGACAGGTCATGCGCGAAGAAATCAGCATTATCAAAAAGGGATTAAACTACGGCTGGGGAAATGTTGAAGGTGATGTCTGTTATGTCCCGGGCTGTGACCTTACGGCCTATGAGCCTCCCATCATCGCCCCACCCAGAAGTGAGGGCTGGCGTTCAATTACCGGCGGCATGGTGTATCGCGGCTCAGACATCCCGGATTTATGTGGTGTTTATTTATACGGAGATTACATCGCCGACTATGTGCGCGGTTTGCGTTACGATGGTGTCGATAGCTATTCGGAAGAACGCTCGTTCAGCCCTACCGTCAACAACCTGAGTTCTTTTGGTTATGATGAAAGCTACGAAGTTTATGCGCTGAACAGAGATAGCGGACGTCTGTACAAGATCGTCCCGCCGTAGACTGGCATTCCGGGTTCAGGATACAGACACAGGCAATGTGCCCCAGCGCTTGCGAGCCTTGTAATACGCACTGACATCTTTAAACCCCATCAAATCACATAACGTCGCGACCGGGACATGTTGGTGTAAAATCAGCACTTTCTGTCGCTCCTCATCAACCAGCCGGGAAAAACTGCTACCCTCGGCTTTAAGTTTGCGATACAGGGTTGTGCGGCTCATACACAATGTATTAGCCAGCCTGTCTACACTACAAAAATCAGACAGATTATTTCTGAGCAGATCACGTACTTTCTTTTCGGTTGAATCCGGAACAACCTGCATGTTTACGTCTGAAATTTTTTGCCCAAGTATATTTTTCATGTAGTGATTGCGTTGCGGTAACGGTTGCGACAAAACAGTTTCATTCATGATGAGTGCATGTCTGTGGCTGTTAAAAATAATATCACAAGAAAACTGTTCCTTTAACCGGTGGCTGTAATCGGGCTCCGGGTATGCAAACTCAACAGAATCCAGCGGAATGTCCGCCTGGCAATAATGTCGCCCCAGGTGATGCAACGACACCATACTACGTTCTACAGCACATCGTGGATAATCTTTGCCCGGTGCAAAACTGAATGTCAGTGCTACTTTTTTCCGGGTACGCTGCACCACCCAGGACTCGGCGGCGTTGACAAATGCAATGTTGGAGAGGTACGTATCAAGCACATCTTCAAGCGTGTCACAATGAGTCATCATCCTGGATAACAAGCCTTGAGTTTGTTGTGAAATCGTCGCACCGACAAGTATACCAATGTCTCTGTTAACCGTTGCCTGGTCCGCTATCTGCCATAACGTCATCAACAACTTTTCCGGGTAACGCATCCCCAGTAATTCAGACACATCCAGATTATTTTCCAGATCAAGCACATAACTGGCCAGCCGGGAATCCAGAGCGCGAAGCTGAGCAAGATCAATCATGGCGTTACGTTTAAGTTCTCTGGCCAGGTCAACAACAGCAATTGCTGCCACATAATGATCATTATTCATGATTACATTTTCTCGTTATTCGTATCCAGGGCAAAGTTGAAATAATATTCCACTAACTTGCAACCAGATTCTACAAGATTTTTGATTATCGACGTTTATAGTGCAAGAAGAATTGTTTCTGTTTTGTGGGGGACGCCCACAAACTGACAACCTTGTTCTAAAAACCACTAATCGCGAGTATAGCCTATGAAAATCCGAATATTATTCCCTGTCGTCATTTCATTATTGCTGTTTTTATCTGCATGCAGCAGTGGCAGTAATTCTCCTGATAATAACGGTACAACACAGTCCGGGGCATTTATTGACAGTCCAGTGGGAGGGCTGTCTTATACCTCCGCCACGCGCAACGGGATTACTGATGCTGACGGAACATTCAACTATGAAGAAAATGAAACTGTTACTTTTAGAATTGGTGATATCACACTGGGGAGTGCTTCCGGTGCCGCAGTCGTCACGCCGGTTGATCTTGTGAGTGGTGCAACAAGCGAGACCGATCCGGTTGTTACCAATATAGCCCGTTTTTTACAAACACTGGATGATGACGAAAACCCGGATAACGGTATTACTATTTCCAGTGCAGTTTCAAACCTTGCCGCTAACAAGAACGTGGATTTCATTCTGTCAACAAGTGATTTTGAAAACAATGGAAATGTACAAACCGTTGTCGCAGATCTCACTGCCGTCACCTCGGCAGGGGCTCGCAGCCTTGTCACTGCAACTCAGGCACAGGCTCATTTGAATGGCACGCTTGTTGCGTTGTTATCCGGAAATTATGGCGGCAGTTTCTCTGGCGGTGATACAGGCACCTTTTCCATAACCATTAACAACGATGGGGCAATAACCGGGACAGGACAGGGAGGTGATGGAGCATTCTCTATTACCGGCACCGTTAACAGTAATGGAACAGCGGCTGCGGGTGATGTGACAACAGGTGCAAACT
>JAADIL010000256.1 GCA_013151355.1 Gammaproteobacteria bacterium | reverse complement strand
GTCAGGTCGGTAAGCCAGTTCAGGCTACCGGCGAAGCCACCACCTTCACGTCCACCTTCGCGCTTCACTCTGGTTGATCCCAAATTTATGGAATAGGATGACCGGCGCTGTATGCCGCTAATCAGGAACGAAAGGTTGGCAAACGAAGTATCCGCAGGTGCAACTCCAAATATATTTTCTTCTGTATAGTCAATTTTCCGGGTACTGAAACTCAGGCCAATACTGATACGGCGACGCCACTGATAATCCCAAATGGCATTAACCCCCACCTGCTTATTATTCGTTGGCAGTTCAGCGTAGTAGTACTGGCTATAAGCTGGTATAACGGTAAACGTCTGGCGCGCTGAAAACGGAAAATAGATATTCGCGCCAAAGTTGAAAACGTTACTGTCCTGAATATTATTAGGATTACTGTTGTTGATCGATAGAATGGGGCGCTGTTGGAAATAATTGCTGGCAAACCAGTTAAAGCGGTCTCTAACCATCTCCCAATTGGCGCTGCCAGAAAAATTATAATATTGCTGGTCATCAAAACTGCCTTTGGTGTAATCAACCTTATTAAGGTTGGCATCCAGCAGGTAGTTCAACCGGCCCTCGTTTTCTGACAGACGCGCGCCCACGTAACCAGCGGTAATAACGTCCTCGCTGCCATTCGATCTTTTCTGCGCGTTGTCAGTGTACTCAACACCCGCGCCTATACTCGGCTCAAACTGGGCGGCACCGCTTCCGGGCGAATAAAATAAACCGGAAACAGCGCAAATAAAGCCAAGAATATATCCGTGCTGACCGGGACGCATGAGAAGCTCTTTCTTGAAACCTAGAAGCTGCGCTCAGGCACCGTAATGACATCACCCGGTAACAGCAGAATATTGGTCCGCATATCACCATCTTCCAAAATATTTTTCAGACGAATATCGTACGATTGCATACCCTTCTTGGTCCGGCGGTGCAACTTGGTATTGTTAGGGTTCGCATACATGTCCACACTGCCGGCTTCAAGTACCGCATCCAGCACGGTCATCCCCTGAAAATAGAGCATTGACATGCTCTGCTCAACGGAACCGGTTACCCGGATACGCGAGAGAAAGGCGTGGCCCTGTAGACTTGTTAAAATCACCGTAACATTCGGCGATTTTACATACGAAGCCAGCTTGTTCTCTATCTTTGCAGCCAGCTGCTCAGGGGTCAGCCCCACGGCCATGATGTCACCAATAAGCGGCATGGCAATCTTGCCATCTGGCCGGACTGGTTCCGACAATGACAGCTCAGGGTTTTTCCAAACTGTGATCTGGATCTGGTCACCCACGGACATCTTGTATGACTTAACTAGCACGCTGGGAGCGGGGCTGCTCCATGACTGTGTCTTTGGCGGCAACCTGGGTTCTGATGTACTACAGCCAGCCAACAAGAAAAACAAGCCGGCCACGAACAGAGATGATACTTTCAAGCAACTACGCATGCTGTCTCCTGGAAGAAAGATTTTGTCGTATGTATATTAATCTATAGCCCCTTAAAATGACACCAAGGAAAACTGGCAACGATAACAACGGACAAAAATAGCGTTTATCAGGCGCTGCCCGGGAATATCGGGCCTGATGAATTTATATACCCTGACCTACAAACTGACAGGCAGTTCTCGGACAGCCTGACCGGTATCCGCCATTAGCGCATTAGCCAGTGCTGGCGCCACTGGCGGTACGCCTGGTTCGCCAATACCACCCGGCTCTTCTTCATTTTTCACGATAATCACTTCAATCTCCGGCACCTCATCCATCCTGAGAATAGGGTAATCATGGTAATTGCTTTGCTCCACACGCCCATGTTTAATCGTGATTTTTGATTTTGTCGCCGCCGATAGTCCGAAAATAATCGACCCTTCCATCTGCTGTTTTACGATATCTGGATTAATCACGACACCGCAATCAATAGCACATACAACTCTGTTAACCCTATAGCCAGATTCCGATGTTTTTTCCAGCTCGACTATTTGCGCCACATGACTGCCAAAAGACGAGGTCGCGGCCACGCCATAACAGTACGCGCCGCGCATGCCACCCTGCCAGCCGACTTTATCGGCAACAAGCTCAAGCACATTCTGCAAACGCGGTGATTTTGTCAGCAACCTCAAGCGCATTTCCAGTGGGTCATGCCCACCCCTAAGAGCCAGCTCGTCAATGAAATGCTCAACAGCAAAAACATTATAATGTGGCGCCACCGAGCGCCATGGCCCCTTGGGAATAACCTCACCAGTATCAAAAACCCTAATTCTCTGGTTTTTAATACTGTATGCGTGTTTGGCTCCCCAGTCGGAAACTCCTGCGCCTTTAATAACATGCTCCCAACCGACAGGCACGCCATTGCTATCAAGCACCGCTTTCATTTCATGAATGGTCAGAGGGTGATAGTAATCATGCTGAACGTCTTCCTCTCGAGACCAGACCAGTTGCACTGGACGACTATAATGCTCTGCTATTTGCACAGCCTCTGACACATAGTCCTGCTTCAGCCTTCGCCCGAAACCGCCACCCAGTAACGTTGTGTTAATGGCAATACTGTCATCATAATCGCTCGTGACCATATTCTTTATTTTTTTCAGGCCACGCTCAATCTTCGACTGAGTCAGGCTTCGAGCTTCTTCATAAGCTGCGCTTGGTGATTGCGTCGGCACCCAGACATCCAGCCTACCATCCTCTCTGAACCAGGCCGTGCAATTCATGGGCTCCATCGGCACATGCGCCTGGAATGGCTGTAGATATTGCTGCAAAACAATATTCTTTCCCCCACCAAAAACCAGATCAACATCGCCTTTCTGAAACGACTCTTTCTCAGCATGGCTGTCTACTTTTCTTGTCTGATCAATAATGGACTCTGTAGACTGTTTGCTGTTGATTTCTTCAGACCAGTCAACCCTGAGCTTTCTTGCCGCGCTAAAAACGCTCCATGTGTCTTTACCTACAATAGCGATGCCCTGCTTGATCTTGAACACGCCAAGAATATTGCTACTTTTTTCAATATCGGAAGAGTCAAAACTGGCAACGCGCCCTCCAAATACGGGACAATGAACTGTTGTCGCATACAGCTGCCCAGGCAATCTGGTATCTATACCAAATTTTGCCTCACCGTTAATTTTAGCGGGGGTATCTTTGCGAGGTACAGAAGTACCGATTATCCTAAATTCTTTCAATTCCTTCAGAAACACCTGCTCAGGCATCCCTATTTTTTCCGCTGCTTCTGTCAATTGGCCGTAGGTAAAAAATTTTCCAGACCCTATGTGCTTTACCCTCCCTGCTTCCGCAAGGCATTCATCATAGGCAACGCCCATTTTTTTCGCGGCGGCTCTCACCAGTATTTCCCTGGCAATAGCACCTGCCTGCCGCAGAGTTTTCCATCCCTTGCGGATGCTGCTGCTCCCCCCCGTCATCTGGTAGCCATAAACCGGATCAACAGAAGCTCTCTCTACCTGTATCTGGCTCCATTCAACCTCAAGCTCCTCAGCAACCATCATGGGCATCAGGGTATACGGCCCCTGCCCCATTTCCGATTCCGCGACGATCACAGTAACACTCTCATCCGGAGAAATACGAAGCCATGCGTTTGGCGAAAAAACATCCTGTTCCTGCTCGCCACCCTGCTGATTGTTCGAGCAGCCCCAGCTAAAGCCAATCATCAGGCTGGAGCCAGCTACAACACCGCCAGCCTTTAAAAATCGTCTTCTGTCCGGATTGAATGAATACATGAGAGTTATTCCCTCATTTCTCTGGCCGCCAGTTTAATAGCTTCAACGATGCGCGGATAGGTACCGCATCGGCAAAGAACCGCTGACATGGTTTCCTTAATCGTATCATTATCCGGATCTTTAACTTTATTAAGAAGCGATACAGCCGACAATATCTGTCCCGACTGGCAGTAGCCGCACTGAGGAACCTGCAACTTCACCCACGCCTTCTGTACCGGGTGATTACTATTCGGTGAAAGACCTTCAATGGTTGTAACCTCCTTACCTTGCACATCACGCGCGGAAATCATGCACGATGGCCTCGCAATACCATCGATCAAAACCGTACAGGCTCCGCACGCGCCTATACCGCATCCGTATTTTGTGCCTGTCAGATTCAGATGATCACGTAGCACCCACAGCAAAGGAATATCTGGGTCATCGACTTGCAATTTTATTTCTTTTTTATTGACAGAAAATAACATTATTCACACCGTTGCCTTTGGCTCCCTGCTCCTAGGGTAGTTTATCGAAATCACAACACAGAAAACATTTTGTTTATTGTATAAAGACGATTCACCACTTTAACTGGCTTAAGGCAATTCCTCAACTCAATATCAAGCACCCGTGACCATGACCTGTTGGCTCTGAAATTGCACGAGGGCACACGCCAGAACAGCTTTGATAACAACCTACCAAGGGTAAATATCTGCCAAAAATACCTCGGATGAGAGCATTACTCGCTATGAGAAATCAACGAATCAGCTGCCAGGTGGATATTTTTTCCGAACCTGTAGAATATTCTATTATTTATACAAACTCGCCAGAAAGAGAGAATAGCGAACACTCTGAATAGCATCACATTGCCGACAACCGAAAACCCTATTCTTCTGACAGAGTTAAGCGAAATCATGTTCAATGGACTGACATCTGAAACATACATCTTAATAGAAGGGTTGGATCTCACTACATGATCTACAAGCAAGGGAAAAATACCTTTCATCCTGTATTTTAACGCAACATAACCATAACCAAAAAAAGCAATATCATCTTCGCCAGTCAGAAACAGCCCGTTTTCCCCGGAAAAATCCGAAAGGCGTATTTCTCTCTCCCTGCGATATAAATACAGCATGCCAACAACCAGTTGCTTATCATATACAATGTACAGTGAATTACGGCTTTTCACAAAACCCCGAAGCTTGTTGGGCTGCTGCTGATATTGGTCTTCGGAGACCCATCTATCTTCCCTCATGAGCTCAATAATAGCATTTATATCACTTTCACCGGCTGCCTTAACTTCATAACCATTATCCAGAAGCCTTTTAGGAAGCAGCTTATCGGAATGCGCCAGAAGAATTTCCTGCCTGGCATAAGCAAATAGTGAGACGGGCCACCTTCGGTTTCTAAAAACCTCGAGCAAAAGCATGCCAAAACCATGCTTTTTATAGACGGAAACAGCTTCTTTCAGGACGGTTGGTAACATTTATTCAAATCCTAGAATCTACCTGACAAAACCAGCACGCATTTAAAACAGGCAACCAGGCAGGGCAGGTACCCATTAACAATGCGCATATTACACTGCTCCTCACAGACACTCTTATAGCATCTTAAGCTCATTTAATACCTCGTCATCTATAAGGTATGGTTTAGCATGCAGATAATGTGTCGTCTTTCGCTTACTAACAATATCGTCGTAAATAAATTGTGCCTGGCGAACATCGATATCAAGATATGTCGCCAAGTCTTCAACAGGAACGCTATTGTTATATGACCACAAGGCTATATCCATCTTATCGTAGGGAAGCGCAAAATAAAATTCATCCTGTCCCTGATCCATGCTATAGGTATCCGTTGTAGGAGCCGCTGTTGCAATGTCCTCAGGAATTTCAAGATAGCGGGCAAGTGCGTATACCTGGGTTTTATATAAATGCGCGATGGGCTTGATATCCGCCGAACCGTCTCCGTTCTTGACAAAAAAACCCTGATCGAACTCCAATCTGTTCGGCGTACCGATAACTGCATAGTTCAGCCTGTCCGCATGAAAATACTCAATTGTTTTACGAATCCGTTGCTTGTAATTAGTGGCGGCAACGATTTGCAGATATGCCTTTAACTCCATCCTCTCTGTCATAATATCGCCGCCCGGCTTCTGCACGACCAGATTGAAATGGTTAAACATGCCCTCCTGGCCGCCGGATATGGTGATCTTGTTTTTCCAGGTGCCATCATAATCCGAAAAAACAGACCTTATGGCATCATCACGCCAGCGATAGCAACCGATGGCTTCAAGCGTCGGCGCAATATCTTCCACGACATATTCGATATCCAGATGCTCTGCCAGCTCCCTGCCGAGGGTGACACTCTGGGACGATGAATCCTGCTCAGGAAGCAAGAGCCCGAACACCTTGTTTTTACCCAGCGCCCTGGCGCAGAGCGCCGCGCAAACACCACTGTCAACGCCGCCTGATATAGCGATAACCAGCCCGCGTTTTTTCAGTCGCGTGCGCATAACCTGCCTGATTCCATGGCATATTCTTTCAACCTCTTTTTCCGGGTCAATGGATAACGCATCTTCTAGAGAAACACTCATATCATTTTTCCTATGTTTTCTGTGCCATAACAACCCTAGGGTTGCCGGCATCATCATTTAATGTTTTGATATTCTTGTAGGCGCCCGCTTTCTCTACCTGCTTCCGGATTAAATTGCCCTGACCCAGCCCAACCTCAAACAGCAGGTAACCGTTCTTGCAAAGAAATCTTTCAGCATCCGCGATAAGCGTCCTGATAAGGTTCACGCCAAAAGCGCCACCGTCAAAAGCCATGCTGGGCTCATGTTCTGAGATCTCCTCTGGCATATCGGAAACTTTTGCCGTCGATATATAAGGTGGGTTACATGTTAAAAGGTGCACCTTTTCGTACAGACCGGCATTATCCAGCGGGGTTAGCAAATCACCACAGAAAAATTCAACCTGTGATGAAAGCCCGAGAAAATCCGCATTTTTTCTGGCAAGTCCGACCGCGTCCTCAGACAGGTCCGCGGCAAACACCCTGGCGCTTTTATCCGCGTCGGCCATTGCCAGCGCAATATTACCCGCGCCAGTACACACGTCGACAACACGTGGAGAGTCAACGGAGTCTGAAATTTCCAGCAGTAGTTCAATAGCGGCCCTACCCAATATCTCGGTTTCCTTTCTCGGAATCAATGCCTCGGGACCAGCCAACATCTCCATGCCCATGAACAGCTGCCTGCCTGTCAGGTGCGCAAGTGGCACGTTATTCAGCCTTTTCTCAATCAGGTCCTCCAGCTCGACAATATCGTCATCCGACAATTCGGGCAATTCGCAGCTTTCGGCTTTTAGCACAGACACCGGGGAACCGGAGACTGCAAGCCACAGAGCCTTGAGGGTATTATGAGGTGATTCTTCATCCTTGTCAGGCAGGATTGAGAGATTTTCTGACAACTGCGCCAGATATTTGTCGAATACATCTTGCATTATTTCAAGCCTTTTTTACTGATCTTCCCGGTATTCGTTTTCGGCAGCGCATCCACCAGCTCAAAGTATTTCGGCACCATGAAGTTTTCCAGTTTCTCAACGCAGGCTTTCTTGATGTGCTTAAGCGAAATACCCGAATCCTCGTCGAGAACGACAAAACATTTTACCGCTTCACCAAAGATTTCATCTTCAACACCAATCACCACCGTCTCCACAACACCTTCGATGCCATGAACAATATTTTCCACCTCAACCGGACTCACTTTCTCACCCCGGGTTTTTATAATATCATCACTCCTGCCCTGAAAATACAAATCGCCATCTGCATCCATCCTGAACCAGTCTTTTGTGCAAAGCAGCTTTTCCCCGGGAAGCGCGCCATCCACTAGCACTTCCTTACTCAGCGCATCCTGGTTCCAGTAACCCAGCATGATGTGAGGCCCTCTCACGTAAAGCATTCCGGTCTCGCCCGGGGGCACTTTCTTACCGTTTTCGTCCAGTATAAACACCTCGGTGCCGGGTATCGCCCTGCCGACAGATGATGGCTTTTCATCCAGCTTTTCCGGCTCCAGGTAACATACGCGCTTGCATTCCGTCAGCCCATACATCTTATAAATAAGCGCTGACGGAAAAATTTCTTTCAACAGGGCGTGATAATCAGGTGGCAGCGCGGCAGCGGTATTGGTTATGCGCGTGATAGATGGAAAGGAAATGCTTTTTCTTTTGTGCATCGAAATCAGCATCGAGAAAATCGTCGGCACCCCGGGGAAAGCCGTCACAGACGCATTCTCAATTACCTGGAATATCTGCGCCGGATAGGTAAAGGAACGCTCCAGAACCAGTGTCGCTCCGAGCTGCACGCTCATAAGTAGCTGGTACAAACCATAATCAAACGCCAGCGGCAGCACCACAAGAATCCGGTCATCCTCACACATACGCAAATATTCAATCAGGCTGTGCAGCGCGAACAGCATGGTCGAATGACTATGCATAACCCCCTTCGGGTTACCGGTGCTACCTGAAGTATAGATGAGCGCGGCAAGATCATTGGTAATGGTACCCGCTTTCACGGCAACGGGCGAGCGACTGAAAATAGACTTGTCAAACGCCAAAATTGAAGGTTCATCGATTTCATCCAGATCACCTGAACAAATAATGGCCGCCAGTGTTTCAACCTCCCTGTCTATACCAGAGAAATTGCCGTACAGGTGGGCATCGGAAATCAGGATACGCGCGGAGCAGTCATTGAGAATATATTGCAGCTTTTCTCTCTTGGTCTGTGGATTTATGACAACAAAAACACCGCCCGCAAGCAACGTAGCATAGATACTAACAACACAGGGGAACGTGTTATCCATATAAATGATACAACGGTCACCCCGTTCAAGCCCTACATCGATCAGAGCATTTGCCAACCGGCACACGGAATCAAGAAGCTGGCTATACGTATAGGGCTGACCTTCCGCGATGACGGCTATTTTATC
>JAADIL010000152.1 GCA_013151355.1 Gammaproteobacteria bacterium | reverse complement strand
TTTCTGTTTGACGGGCATTGGCCATGCCGCCAGGTCCACTATTAGCAGCGGACGCGGCTCTGTGGTATGTGCGCGGTAATTTGCCAGCACATTGATAAAAAACAGCAGACCCAGGGTCAGCAAAATACCGCTTGTTACAGCAACTCCGGCCGAAGGCAGGCTTCTAGTTATGCTTTTCATCGGTAGCAATGCCCAGCTGTTGAGCTCCTCCGGCTTTTGCTGCATCAATGACATCAATCAGTGATTCTGTCGTGGCACGACGATCTGCATGAATGGTGACGGCCAATTGTGGATTGATGGATAAGTCGGCTTCAAGTAGTCGTTTGATGTCATCGGTGGTTACTGGCCGTTCTTCCATGTAGGCAATTCCCTGCCGGTCAAGTTTAATAACAAGATGTTTATTATCGAGAGCAGCGGCATTTTCCGAGTCAGGTTTTTCGATGAGCAGGCCATCGTTTTCCGGAAATATGGTGGTGACCATAAAAAAGATCAGCAGTAGAAAAACGATATCAACCAGCGGTGCCATGCTGATTTCCGGTTTTCCGGTATTGATGACGGGCATCGGGCACAGGTCATCCGTTTGCATGGTGTTGTGCCTTTTTTAATGCGTTGACGTCACGATGCAAAATTAGCTGGATGGCTTGATGTGTCATTGCCATCAAAACGTTGACGCGGCGTGATAACAGGTGATGCAGAAAAATCACTGGAATGGCGATGATCAATCCACTGGCGGTGGTGAGCAGTGCTTGTGAAATACCGTCGGCCATTTCATCGGGTTTGCCGCTGCCGTGCAGTGCAATGACTTCAAACACGTTAATCATGCCGGTGACGGTACCGAGCAGGCCCAGCATGGGGAGCAGCGTAGCAAGAATGGCGATGGTGGCAAGGCTGCCTTCTACCCGGGGTGTGATTTCTGCCAGGTGAATGTTGAATTCTTTGGCCATGTCTTCTTTTGATTGCACTTCAGGCCAGTGGGTTGCGGCGAGTAATTGGGCGACAGGGCTGATGCTGCCATTGGCGATGGGTAGATAGCCGTTGTTTGACCGTAGTTTATGATAATCCTGCCGGGCATTTTTTATCAGCGTTTGTCCGCGCAGGGCTTCCCATACCACCAGTGCCATGGCGATGCAGGCGACTAAAAAAATGACCCACATAATGGGGCCGCCACTATTCATCAGTGATAAAAACTCATGTTGAATATTCATGTTTCTAAAACTCCATTTCTATACCGAAAAAAGGGAAAAATGACATGCCGGTAACTTCGGTCGGGTTGTCGATTTTTTCGTATTCATTACCGTAGTCGTATTCAACAATATTTTTGGCGAAGGTGACGTTTTGCAGATCAAGATAAAATTTTAATCTGGATTCTTTAAGTAGCACTTCGCGCCCGATTCGCAGGTCCACTTTGTAATAAGTGGGCAGGCGTTCGGCGTTGTGTTTGCCATATTCGGCTATCCAGCGATTATTTTCTGCATCCCAATTACGGCCCGTGATGGCGGTATAGGGTCGGCCGGAGTTTATCCGGGCTTTGATGCTCCAGTCCCAGCGTTTCCAGCTGCCGCCAAAGGGCTGCCCCCAGACCGCAATGAAAGTAAGGGGCTGGTCACCCGAAAAGTCGCGTGTGATGCCGGTGATTTCATTGGTGCGACGTGAACTGGCCCAGGAGAGTGATACCCAGCCAATTTTCCCCTGGCTGGGTATGCGTTTGATGAACAGGTCAAAGCCCCAGGCTTCGCCGATGCCCCGGTTGGCGTAGTTATCGGGTGGGTCATTTTCATCAAGGGCGATCACCAGGTTTTTCATTGGCTTGTGGTAGACCTCGGCCTTGACGCTGTAGAGTGGATTGATTTGATGTTCAATGCCGAGAATGCGATGTTCTGCTTCGGTCATCAGCAGGGCCGGGTTACCAAATGATTCAATGACTTCTACGCCTCGTGGCATCTGGATGTATTGACCCCAGGTGGCCATGAGCAGAGTGTCGGGCGTCAATTGATATTCCAGTGTTGCGCGCGGCGAGAGTTGGTGGGCGTGAAATCCTCCGGTGATTTCAATATTGGTATGGCGCAGGCCAAGCCGGGTCGTTAACCGGTTTGTCCATTGTTGGCGATATTTGATGTAAGGGGATATTTCACTGCCGTTGATTGTTTTGTCAAGACGATATTTTTTCTGTGAGGTGAAATCGCAATCAAAATCATTTTCTGTACAGCGTCGGGGGGCATAGACATCGACCGGAATGATTGCATAGCTGCTGGACAGGCCAAAGCTGAGCTGTGATTTTTCCTGTATCTGCCAGCGTAATTCCGGTTGCAGATGAATCCGGTTCTCTTCAGTGCGAGCAAAAAAGGGGTCTCCCAGCTCATCACGACCGATGCGAGCTGAACGCTTTTCATGGATGTAGGCCAGTGTTGCAAGGCTGTCCCATTGGCTGTTCCAGCGCTGTTGCCAGGTCAGGCCGGTGGTTTGGTAGGCTATTTCTCGACTCAGCTCACCGGCGAGTTGAGGGTCGGATCTGGCTGAGCTGCGCAGCTCCATCTTTAATTCATCACCCGCTGAAAACACATAGCTGTCGAGGTAGCCGTTATCCAGCTGATGGCGATAGAGTGCCTGAAAATCATAAAACCGTGGCACTAATAATACTTGATCCGGGTCATCTTCATCATCGTCGGCAAAAAAATCAGTGGCAGCACCGGGGGATAAAATCAGATCGAGATAGCTGCGACGACCTGCTATAAAAAAACTGTCGCCTCCGGTTTCTCCTGCCGGGCCTTCTACCAGGAATGAACTGGAGATGGTTGAAATATCAAATTTATAATGTGTGCGGTCATTTTTGGGTGTGCGCAATTTGACATCGACTACGCCGCCCAGCGCATCGCCATACTGGACGGGAAAGCCTCCCGGAAAGACATTAATATCTTCAATTAACGCAGGGTTGATCGTCGACTGGAATCCACCGAAATGATAGAGGTAACCTACCGGTGCATTATTGACCCAGGTAATATTTTCATTGCCATTACTGCCACGCATATAGACTTCTGCGGAGCCTTCACTGACGGCAATGATACCCGGTAACGCAGTGATGGCTTTAAGGGGGTCACCACCACTACCCGCTGCCTTGATCAATTCAGCGCTGGAAAGTGTCAGCTTTGATGTTTTTTCTTCCAGTCGTTCTGCGGTTACCTTCAGGCCTTCGCTTTCAATAACAAAGGGTTCCAGGTAGAGGGTTATTTTTGTTCGGTTTTGCGGAATCTGTACGATCAATGTTTCAAATCCTGCCGCTAATACCTTGACTTTGTTGGGCGTTGCAATGTCGGAAAATTCGATTTTTCCGGTATCTCCCGTTTCGTCATAGACCTCGCCTTCATTAATCACAACGGTTGCCCCTTCAACAGGTACACCGCTGCCTTTTTCTTTGACAATAACGATAATGTCAGCAGCGAGAACAGTTTTTATACTGAATAAGCTCACCAGTAACAGGTGAACAAAACAAGACGTACCCGGGGCACCTTTTTTGGCTGAAATGTTCATCTGTGCCTCTCTTTGTATATTGTTGTGATCCTGATTCCAGTTTAAGGGGCGGGAGAGGGCAGGTCTATTGGAAGTGCATGTTGAAATGCAACGTTGTGTAACTTATTACACGTGGCGCTCTGGTTTAGTGCGTATTCGTTCGTTCTGATTGAGCAAAAGTGCAGGAATAGTCGTTCTGTTTGAGCTTTTGTGATTGAAGAGCGGGCACCAACAGTAGGCGAAGACGGGCTGAAGATGAGATGCAAGATCGGGATGTTATTGCGTGTACGTCCCTTAGCCTTAATTCACATTATCACTGTTGCATTCAGCGGATATCCAGATCTTCCAGCAGAGCCGAAAGTTGTTCCAGGCGTTGAATCGGGTCATCTAACTGCAAAAAGTATTGCTTTTTTTCGAGGCGGACAGGCAGTAATTCTGCTAACCGACTACCTACCCAGCTGGCATCGTCGTATTTTTTTTCCATCTTCACGAACGGGTAGCCGAGTTGCTCAAACAGATTACGCAAAACGTTTGCGGCGCTGTTGAATTTTTCGGGCAGGGGACAAGTCGCTTCGTTATCCAGTAGTGTGACTTCTGCCATCGTCAGCTGGTTGCTTTGTACTTCACGAGAGGTAATCTTGAAACGTTGCTGGCCGCACGCAGTGATGCCCAGCAGGCCGTCCGGTTGTTTGCTGAAATAGCAGATTTCGATGAGGGTGCCGGTGTCGTAGGTATCGGCGGCTTTGCCAATTTCCGAGCCATCGCGAATCAAACACACACCAAAGCCTTTGTCTTCTTTCATGCAGCCGCTGATCATGTCGAGATAACGTGGCTCGAAGATGCGTAACGGCAGGGCGCCGCCGGGAAACAGTACAGCATGCAACGGAAATAATGGAATGGTGAGTGTGCTCATTAGTGCTGTTCTTCACCCCAGCGTGGTACCAACGTGTGTTCAATGTTCAGATGATCCAGTATCCGGCCAACCACAAAATCGATCAGCTCACTGACGCTTTGTGGCCGGTGATAAAAGCCGGGACTGGCGGGCATGATGGTTACACCCAGTTGTGAGAGTTTTAGCATATTTTCCAGATGAATAGCGGAAACAGGCATTTCGCGGTGCAGCAAAATCAGTTGGCGGCGTTCTTTCAGCATCACGTCGGCAGCACGTTCGATAAGGTCACGGCTGGCTCCGTTGGCGACGGCAGATAGTGTTGCCGAGGAGCAGGGGCAGATCACCATGGCCTGAGCGGTGTTGGAGCCGCTGGCCACGGGTGACATCCACTGGTCACGGCCAGGGACGTGCAGCTGATTGTCGGCGGTATTGAAGTATTCGCTGAGGAACAGCTGTTGCTCAGTGGCCCGCCCCGGCAGGTCAAAATCTGTTTCGGTGGCGATCACCACCTGTGCGGGTTGCGAAACCATTAAATACACTTCGTGGCCCGCGTCCAGCAGGCACTCCAGCAGGCGCAGGCCGTATTGGGCACCGGAAGCACCGGTGATGGCGAGAGTGATTCGGTCGGGTTTCATGAGGTTTTTATATTACCTGTATTATCTGCCCCCTTCTTCCTCAGTGGGAGAGTCGGGGTGAGAGGATGGTTTTAATGTGAATTAAGTGCTAAAAACACCTGTTTTTAAATACTCGCCACTCGTCAGTACCACGACAGCATAATCTCCCAATACACTGGAACGATTATCCGGGGGCTTAAACCCCCGGGGGTCCGGCTAAAAACAGACGAAGTGACGGTGTTTTCAGTAATAAAGTGTTAACAGAGCGATTTAGCCCTTAATTCACATTTTATGATGGAAGCAAACTCCCTTTACTCTGATTCTCTCCCGGAGATGATAAGGATTATGTTGCGATTGTCTTTTTGTCTTGTTGTATTTTCAGCAAATGTAGCAGTTTTTCGTGCAGACACCCAAAGGCGCCGTTACTCATGATCAGCACATGGTCGCCGGAACGGGTGGTTTCGGCAATATGTGTGGCCAGCCGGTCAATATCACCAAAAACCTGTGCCGTGTCCAGTGCTGCGGTTACGTGGCCGAGATTCCAGTCCAGTCCGGCGGGCTGGTAAAGCAGCACCACGTCGGCGGTATCCAGCGCCGGACCCAGGGTGTCACGATGAATGCCCAGGCGCATGGTATTGGAGCGTGGCTCCAGTACCGCGATGATGCGTGAGGTTCCTGTTTTTGCGCGCAGTCCGGCGAGAGTGGTTTTGATGGCGGTGGGATGATGGGCGAAGTCATCGTAAACTGTGACACCATTGATTTCACCGCGAATTTCCATGCGCCGTTTCGGACTTTGGAAAGTGCCCAATGCTTCGATGGCGTATTTCGTTGGTACTCCTGCGTGGCGTGCGGCGGCGATGGCGGCCAGTGCGTTGTTGACGTTGTGCTGGCCCAGTGAATCCCAATGCACGGTGCCTTGTCGTTGCCCATCAAAAAATACTTCGAAGGCGCTGCCATCGGCCTGTGCAAGTTCCGCGTGCCAGCTGTTGCCAGCCTGCTCGTCGATGGTTTCCACCGGTGTCCAGCAGCCGGTTTTCAGCACTCGCTGAATGTGTATATCGGCCTGCGGCGCAATGATCAGACCATTGCCAGGCACGGTGCGTACCAGATGATGAAACTGGCGCTCAATAGCTTCGATGTCGGGAAAGATGTCGGCATGGTCATATTCGAGATTATTGAGCACCACGGTGCGTGGTCGGTAATGTACAAATTTGGAACGTTTGTCGAAAAAGGCGGTGTCGTATTCGTCTGCCTCCACCACAAAAAACGGTGCGTTGCCGACGCGGGCCGAGAGGCCAAAATTACGCGGCACACCGCCAATCAAAAAGCCGGGGGTCAGTCCGGCATCTTCCAGAATCCATGCCAGCATGGACGCAGTGGTGGTTTTGCCGTGGGTACCCGCGACAGCACCCAGCGATTTTTAAGCAGGTAATCGGCAAGAAAGGCCGGGCCGGATGTGTAGGCCAGGCCGCGTTCCAACACAAATTCGACGGCTGCATTGCCGCGTGACAGGGCATTGCCAATGACCACCAGATCGGGATTGCCGGCGAACTGACCGGGGTCGAAGCCTTCGGTGAGCACAATACCTGCTTCTGCCAATTGAGTGCTCATGGGCGGATAAACATTCTGGTCCGAACCACTGACCTCGAAGCCCAGCTCGCGCGCCAGCAGGGCGATGCCACCCATAAATGTGCCGCAAATGCCAAGGATATGAATATGCATCAGCCGGTGGCCACCCCGGCGATTTGCAGTGCGACCATCACGCGAATAGAGGTGTAGATGTACAAGAGGGCGATGCCGGTGCCGATCCACATGGGTACGTCCACCGCGTGACGCAGGATGTGGCCAATAACGCTGATATTCCAGATGATTAATGCCAGTAGCAGGATGGACAGCGAGCTGGGGTCATCGGTGCTGACCTGATGCAGGTAGGCCACCAGCGGCCAGCCTGTGAGTTCAAACAGGGTGCCGGTGGCAGCAAAAGCGGTTACGGTTTGTATGATGCGGTTCTGATAGCCGCGAACCCACAAGGCCAGCCAGGCCAGGCCGACCAGCAACACGGTATCAACACCGGCGGATAGCAACGCAAGCCCAAAGGTTTGATCCAGCGATGCAATGACCAGCCCCATCAGCAGATAACTGCTGATGCACAGCAACATCAGAAAACGCGAGTGCGGCAGATCCTGCGGCGCGGCGCGCAGACGCATAATGTTAAAAATCTGGATGACTAATGCATTCATAAGTGAGTGAGCGGGTGTCGTATCAAGTTGTGGCAGGTCATGGAATAATGCGCCTCATCATAACGCGAGCGGTGCAATAGTCGATAGTTACCTTGCGCAGTAAAAAGAAGAGAGCAAAACAATATGCCCGAAGTCCCTGAAAAACCTTTGTTTGTTGATACAGAAAATGCTCTGGCCGAGTTGTGCGACAAACTGCGTGGCCAGCCAGTGCTGGCGCTGGACACAGAGTTCCTGCGCGAGAAAACCTACTATGCTCAGCTATGCCTGCTGCAAGTGGCGGCTGACGGGGTTATCGCCTGCGTCGATCCGCTGGCGCTGGATCTTGCTCCTTTGCTGGATATTATCTATGACACTGCTGTGATCAAGGTGATGCACAGTGCGCGGCAGGATATGGAAATCTTTTTTGATTTGCGTGGTGATGTGCCCCGGCCATTATTCGATACGCAAATCGCTGCTACGTTGATGGGGTTTGGTGAGCAGGTGGGTTATGCCAATCTGGTACAGCAGATGCTTGGTATCACTCTGGACAAAGCGGCGACGCGCACGGACTGGAGCCAGCGACCGCTGGATGCGGAGCAGATTAATTACGCCGCTGACGACGTGCGTCATTTGTTTACTGTCTACCATCAACAAATGGATGTGCTTGGTAACAAGGGACGACTTGAATGGTTGCAGGCAGATTTTGACGAGATGAGTGACCGCAGTACTTATGCACCTGAACCGGCAGATTTGTGGAAGCGGGTGCGCGGCGCGCAAAAATTATCCTCGCCACAGTTGGCGGTATTGCGCGGCCTGGCGGTGTGGCGCGAGGAGCGTGCGCAGGCCGGTAACCGGCCGCGACGCTGGATACTCAAAGATGAAGTGATGGTGGATCTTGCGCGCCGTTCGCCCGGTCAGCTGAATGGTCTGGCAAAAATTCGGGGTATTGAAGAACGTTTATTGAGCCGCCACGGTAATACTCTGCTTAAGGTGATTGACGAGGCCAAAGATACTGATCCTGCAAGTTGGCCAACAAAATCGAAGAGCCAGCGTTTGGCTGCCGAACAGGATGCGGTGGTGGATCTGCTGATGGCAGTGTTGCGCTTTCGCGGCAACCAGCATGATGTTAGTCCGGCATTGCTGGCCAGTCGCAAGCAACTGGAAGCATTGGTGGCTGGAGATACGGATGGTACGGTGTTGCATGGCTGGCGCACTGAATTGGTCGGGCATGATTTGCAGGCGGTATTGGCAGGAGAGGTGATGGTGCGGGTGGTCGATGGAGAGTTGGAGCTGGTTTCCCCGGCATCGTCATAAATTGAGGACACCTGCACTTTTGCCAGTGAATTAAAAAAACGGGCACGGTCGTTTATGGTGAGCATTTTCCAGCGATATTTTTCCTGGCGAGAGAATAATCACTTTCGGTTATTGGTGGATGGCGGGGAAATTTTTCCGGCGATGTTGACCAGTATTCGAGCGGCACAGTCGCAGATTTTTCTCGAAATGTATCTGGTGGAGTCGGGTGCGTTGCTGGATCAGTTTATTCTTGCCCTGGCTGATGCGGTGCAGCGTGGTGTGAATGTCTATGTGTTGTTTGATGGTTATGGTGCACGAGGTTTAAGTACCAGAGATCGACACCGGATGACCCGGGCGGGTATTCATCTGGCCATTTATAACCCGTTACGGTTTGGCAAAGTCAGGCGCAATCTGCTGCGGGATCATCGTAAATTATTGGTGGTGGATGTGGCGCAGGCTTTTGTGGGCGGCATGGGGCTGGCCGATACTTTTGATGTTGAGACCAACCCGCAAACCTTTTGGCATGATGTTGCTGTGTGTATTGAGGGGCAGGTGGTGGCGGATTGGCATGCGGTGTTTTGCCGCAATTGGCGCTACTGGGCAAAACAACATTTGTCACCTGCGAGTATGTCAAACATTGATGTGACAGGTGTGTCGACCGGGCAGGCGGGACGTGTTACCGGTGGCCGTCGTTTTGGTGCTCTGAGTATCCATCATTTTTTTCTCAAGCGTGTACGCAATGCCGAACGCCGGGTGTGGATGATGACCGCTTATTTTCTGCCTTCGCGCAGTCTGTTACGCGCCTTGCGCAAGGCCGCCAGGCGTGGTGTGGATGTGCGCCTGTTATTACCCGGTCCGAAAATTGATCACCCTGCGGTACGTTATGCGGGACACCGATACTACTACTTATTGTTACGCGCCGGGGTGCGTATCTTTGAATATCAGCCACGGTTTTTGCACGCCAAGGTGTTGATGTGTGATGACTGGGTGTCGCTGGGTTCCAGTAATGTGGATCGCTGGAATCTGCGCTGGAATCTGGAAGCCAATCAGGAAATTGAGAACAGCGATTTTGCGGTGCGTACGCGTGAATTGTTTGCGGCAGACTTTGTCGATAGTCAAGAGTGTCTGTTAAACACGTGGCAAATGCGCCCCCGTTATCGGCGCGTGCTGGAATGGTTCTGGGGGAAGGTTGCGCAGTGGCTTGAAAACATTAGCGCCCGTGTTTGGCGCAAAAAATAAGTTATTGCGTTTTCATATTCAGGAGCACATTCCTTAGTGCAGTGTATGCGGTAACGCCAGTGTAAATGCAGGAATGTTGGCTTCAAAAGCAAGGCCGTTGTCGGTGACCATTTGATAGCTGCCCTGCATGCTGCCTACCGGGGTTTCCAGTACGGTGCCGCTGGTGTATTCAAAAGTTTCACCGGGACGCAGATAGGGCTTTTCACCGACCACACCTTCGCCGTGGACTTCCTGCACATTGCCGTTGGCATCGGTGATGATCCAGTGGCGGGTCATCAGCTTGGCGGCGACATCACCCGCGTTGTAAATGGTGACGTTGTAGGCAAAAACATAACGTTCATTATCGGGAGAAGATTGCTCTTCAAGATAATTGCTTTCGACACCGACTTCGATGAGGGTGTTATTGGACTTTTTCAGACTGCTCATGGTATCTCATCTCGTTGACCGTGCGCCGGATGGGTGGCGTGGCGGAATTTTTACGTTATTTTTGCATTGTACGCTGGTTTGATGGCGAGTAGTTTGTCGGTGATTAATCCGTAGTGCCTACGCTCGGGGTATCGGTACTGAGTGGTGCCGCAGGTTTTGCTGCGTGCGGGTCTTCTTTGGGCGCATCGCGCAGGGCAAGAATAACGCCACCAGGCTGGCGAGCCAGAGTGATGATAGCATCAGTCATTTCGCGGAAATTTTTCACCAGCGTGGTGTTGTCCGGATCATTGTGATTGAAGATCAGGTGGGTCAGGCCTTTGATCATCATTAGTTGTTCCGGGCCATTTTTTGCTGCCGGTGGCAGGGGCAGCACATCGGCACGAACCACTAACATGGTGCGTGCGGGCCATTGGCTGGCAGCAAGGAAGTGTTTTTCCGGGTCGGCCGCTTCGGGAATCAGCGCCTGAATCAGCTCGTCAGTGGGCGACAGCAGGCCGCTTTCCAGACGTACGCCATGGGCCTTGTCAGCCTGCATGAACAGGGTGGCCAGTACCAGCAATACTGTCATTACCAGTCCGCGCTGGCCGATGAATCCCGCATGTTTTCCCAGCGCCAGATTGGCGCGGATCAGCAGCGGTGTGCCGCAATATAAAATAATTGCCAGGGCAATAAAGGCCCAGTTGATGTCGGCTATCAGCAGGCCCAACAACAGGCCGAGCAACAGGCTGGTGCCGAACAGGTCGTTCAGCAAACCTCTCCCCTGTTTGAACAAGACCACCAGCAGTAAAATGGCGGCAATGATTCCCGGTACGATACTGATTTCACTGAGTATATTAGTGTCGGTACCCTGAAACATGCGGCTCAGCGAAATAATCGGATTTTCCATCCATGCCAGTGCAATCCAGCCGGTTTGCATGGCGAGAATAATGCCGGTGCCGATGGCAATGCCGATCCACACCTGTTTTTTCTGGCGGTCGGATTTGGGATTTTTATGCCAGTGCCAGGCCAGTGCCAGCGGGTAGGCCAGGCCGATGGGGTGCAGGGTGATGGTGATAGCCACCAACAGGATCTGTACAAAATACAGGCTGCTGATGGTGTGTTCGGAAGCGCGATATTTGCGGTCCAGTATCCAGCCCAGCCCAAAGGCGGCAATGAGATAGGGGCCGACACCCATGTGGTCAGTGAGGCCAAGAGTGGCGGGAGAGATAAGTAACAAGCCCGTAGCAATCAGTGCGGTTTCGTCACCGTATTGTTCGTCGCGCTGACGGGTCCAGCGGTACAGCAGCATGGCTGCGCCAAAGGCAACCATTAATGAAAATACCTTGGCAGCGAGGATACTGCCAGACCAGTACAGACCCAGCGGGACAAACAGCAGGGCACGAAAATCCGGGCCACCGTAAGTGGTCACCGGATTGATTACCTGATCCACTACCGACCAGTTGAGCAGTAGCGCCACGGCTGCGCCTTCGTCCAGTCCATAAGGGCTGAGATTGATCAGACCAAACCAGAGGATGATGCCGCCCCAGGCGAACATCAACAACCAGGCCCAGATTTTGGGCGGGACTTTTTCCTGTAAGAATTCGAGCATCGAGGTATCTCTTTTGGGGTATCTCTGTTGTTTGACCAGGGGTGTTCTCAATTAACAAAGCCCGGGCTTTCAAGGTTGCGCCTGGTGTTTTTTTTCAGGCACAGACAGAACGATATGACCTTGTTAATTGAAAACAGTCTCCGACGGCTCGCGAGACTTTTGCCGCGGCCGGAAAGGCGAGGATTCTACATGAACTGGCGGGAGCGGGAAATTGTGTGTTGTGACTGTGATGTTGAATGGTCGCTATTTCAGCTCCAGATGCAGCATCTTGCCGCCAGTCTTGTCGGCCAGTTTTTGATAGTGCCAGTTGGTGTCCGGGTTGTCGCGGCCGATGGGCAGAGTATAAACCGGACTGGGAATACGAAAGTAGCGGATGCGGTCGGCGGGTGGTTCATCGCCGATCAGCAGATAGGCACCGGGCGCAGGGGCGTGATCAGCAGCGTAGCGAAAGCCATAGCCGATGGTTTCATTGGCGCCGGTGAAGGGCGCGCCTTCCATGAGCCGATCGAACATTTCGCCCATGGTGCCCCGGTAGGTGTCGGCCTTGCCATCGGAGAACCAGGTGAGCGCGTCGAGTTTTTTGCCGGAGCGGATGACAATAATGCGCAATATCGGAACCAGGAATTCGCTGACCCCGTGCATGGAACCGGTGGCATCGATGAGCAGATGCAGACTGTCACCGGGCAGGTCATGCAAGCCTTTGACGAACACGTCGAAATCTTTGTGATGTTTGCCCTCGGCCAGACCCGCGGCCGCCAGGGCTTTATTCATTTGTTCATCGGTGGAAAGGCCAACGAGGGCGTCCATATTGGCCATCAAACGTGTGCGTTCGGCTCGGGATTTATCCAGTTTGTCTTGCAGTTCGGCAAGGGCGGTTTTGAGTCGGGGAGTCTGGTATTGTTCGGCCATGCGCGCGGTGATAAGAATGGTCACCAGCAAGAAAATGAACGTTGCCAGCATCAGCAGGGCGATGTCGGAAAACATCTCGTAAATATTGGGCGGCGATGAGCGACGTTTTTTGCGCATGTTTTTTGCGTGAGTTTTGACGTAAGTTTTTAGCGTATGTATTAAAAGGGGTGTTGAGTACTTATTTCTTGCTCTTGTTGCCGAACAGATAACCCATCACACCGCGTTCGGCCTGTCTGAGTTTGATTTCCAGTGCCAGGGATTTCACATGGGCTTCACGTAGTCGCACCATTTCCCGCAAATGGTCGATATCCATATCCTGTCCTGGTTGTTTGACTTCGGTAGCGAATTCGCGCATTGCCCCCCGGGTGTCGGTGAGCAGCTTTTGCAGATTGGCAATGTTACGGCTCATGGTGGCAATTTCGGCATTGATGAGGTGCAGGTCGCGTTCCAGCGAAGGTTTGAAGTCTGATGAACAGTGAACCAGACAAGTGCGTGTTAACGCATCTTCCAGACTTTCTACGCCGTTCTCATCAATATGCGCGAAGATGCGCAGCAGCACGCCGCCGAGCACGGCACCCAGCAGGGTAGTGTAAAATGCTGTGCCCATGCCTGCCATGGCACCACGCAGACCCGCAAGCAACTGGGCCTGATCCTGGCCCAGGGCATCCAGTGAGCTGGTCAGACCGGTGAGGGTCAGGGTAAGACCCGCGACGGTACCAATCAAACCCAGGGTGATCAGTAGATTGCCGATGATTTCCAGGGCGTGGGCGATGCGTTGGTAGATGGAAAATTCCACATCAACCAGCGCCTCGATATTGAGTTCGCCATTGTTGTTGACGATGATCCGCAACGAGTTGAAAAAATTGGCCACACAGCCTTTTTTGTCGGTTTGCTCAATGCCCAGCCAGCCATCATGGCTGGCAATGTTTTCCAGTTCATCTACCTTGACAGACTCCAGAGTAAGCAGAACAGTGAGCACGAAACTGGTAGCCACGCCCAGCGCAAACAGGCCGAGGATAGCCCAGGTGATGCGACTGGGGTCATGTTGTACGAAGGTCAGCACCTCGGTGTCCTGATACAGGCCCAGGTAGATAACAATAGCCGCAGCCGCCCACACGACCCATAACACCAGGGTCCGGTATCCTCTCTGTACCATGGCGTGATAATCTCGGTTTCGGTTAGTGGCAGAGCGTTTCTGTGTCGCACGTGCCTGTGTATGGTTTCCCACCCCGAGTATGTTGCGGGTCCGGGGGTAAGGTCAAACAGTGTAATGACCTGCCTTCTGGTTTTGTGCTGACAACTGTCACTTTGTCTGGTGCTGGTTGTTGATAACCAAATAAAATACTCAGGTAAATCAAGACCAATTGAGTCTGGTAACTTGAGGGAAACGTGATATATACTTGCTGTCGTTTGCTTGTCCGGCTGTGGGTAACCGTGTTATACATGGCCGAAATTTTTAAACCTTGGATTTTAAGTTCTGTTTTGGGAGGGGAGTGAAATGGGTACTGATGCAGCAATTCTGGTGATTTATATCGTCGCGACCGTTGTGTCGTTTGTCGTTGCCGGCATGATGATGAAAAGAGGTTAAAAGGTTCACAGGTCTTTGGAAAAAGATTTGAGTAGTTTTGTATGGGGTTTGCTACAGCGAGCTGTGGACAGATGCACATACATTCCTGGCGGGGTTTGCCGGGAACGGTTGAGTGGGTGGCAGGCAAACCGCAGGCCAGAGTAATAGAAAGGCGTGAGCCGGGCAAAACAAGAATTAAATTGCTTATTACGAATTAACAATTGGTTGGGAGGGAGTGGTCTTATGCATCTCATAACAAAAGTATCAACAGTCGCGACGCTGTTTGCCGCATCTGCGGCATTTGCCTCTGTCGGAAGTCAGGGCAATATCGAAAATGGTAAAAATATTTATATGAATGGCAAGGGCGATGTCCCTGCTTGCAGTAGCTGTCACGGCCAGGATGCCATGGGTGATGACGCTCTGGGCACGCCACGTCTGGCAGGTCAGGGGTATGTTTTCCTCGTGAAACAACTGGAAGATTATGCGACGGACAAGCGCATGGATACCACCATGTTCGTTATGAACACCAATGCCAAGGGATTGAGTGCCCAGGATCGTCTCGATGTGGCGGCTTACGCCGGCAGTTTGAGTAAGGAGCTGGTGTCATCGGACATGGCGCAAGTGAAAGAGCTGGGCAATCCGGTGGGTGTGCGCCACCGGGGTAAATCCATTGTGATGTATGGTGCTACGGATCGCGGTATTCCTTCCTGTTATTCCTGTCACGGATTTAATGGTCGTGGTGCTGCGCCGATCTATCCAATGATCGGGGGACAGAAGTACGTTTATCTTGTCAGTCAGATGAAAAAATGGCGTGATGGCAGTCGTGCCAATGATGTAATGGGTCAGATGCAGGCTGT
>JAADIL010000083.1 GCA_013151355.1 Gammaproteobacteria bacterium | reverse complement strand
GCCATTCCCTGACGCTGTTATCCAGCAGCTTTCGTTCAGCCTTGCCGAGCGCTTCTCCCTGAAGAAAACGCTGAGAGAATACCGTGCCAGAAAACAGCTGGTGCCATTGATGAATAACCTCAGCCTGACTCCAGTTTTCCGCCTTGTCCTGGTCAACACAGAACACTACATGGTAATGGTTGGACATAATGGCATAAGCACAGATATCCAGTGCAAAGATACTGGCCAGTTCCAGCAATTTATCTTCAATCCACTGCCTGCGATGCTCATAACTGTTGCCGGATATTTGATCCGTTCCACAGAGAAAAGCCCGGCGAACACAGCGGGATACACAATGATAATAAGGGGTGGCCTCAAGTGAGACCTGAGCATAACGGGGTTTGGGCACGGTTAACTCCTTTAACCACTGTGATTCCTTGAGCACATGATGTTGTACTTGATTGGCCGGATTGTCAATAAATAAGATGGGTGTCCATTTAGAAACAGGTGTCCATTTAGAAACAGGATCTCAGCCAAAACGGTATTATGGCCTTTCGACAAGCCCTACCGCTTTCAATACAATCCCCATAGTCTCCTGCCCCGGTAGAGGCGGCATAGTCCAACAGACATTTATACCCCATGCTGAATTGCGCACGGGGTATAAATGCTTAGATGTTATGTGTGAAAAATGTTATGGAATAATAATGAAAAAATTTAATATTTATTTTTACGGTCTGATTTTGTTATGCGTTTACATCAGTGTGTCAGGTTGTGCAACTTATTTGAGTAATAGCTCACTAGCAATAGAAGTAAATAACGAATTCTCCAAGACCGATTCGGTAGCCGCTACGCTCACCGTCGAATTCAGCGGCCCATCCCTGCGCAATCCACGATCCATCACGCTGGACGAGGCCAACGGTCGAGTGCTGGTAGTGGATAGTGGTTTAGAAGCTGTGGTGGCGGTGGATTTGAAGACAGGCGCGCACACTATTCTGTCCGACGCGGTAACCCCAAATACAGCGAACCCGCTCCGCTTCCCGATTAGCATCACAATAGACGCGGCTAACAATCGAGCGCTGGTGCTAGATAGTGGCTTAAAGGCCGTGGTGGTGGTAGACCTGAAGACTGGCGCACGCACTATTTTGTCCGACGCGACAACCCCGAATGTGTTCTACGCGTTCGAGGCGCCGGAGGGCATCGTACTGGATGCAGCCAATGATCGGGCGCTGGTGCTGGACTCTAGTATGGATGCTGTGGTGGCAGTGGATTTGACGACAGGTGTACGCTCTATTTCATCCTACGTGACAGACTTGATTTCGCGCATGGGCGACATAGCGCTGGATGTGGCCAATGGCCGGGTACTGGTGGCTGGCACTGGTCTAAATTTAGTGGGGGGGGTGGAGGCGGTGGATCTAAAGAGCGGCGTACGCTCTATTCTGTCCAACGCAACAACCTCGAATACGGCGAACCCGCTCCGCTTCCCGATTAGCATCACAATAGACGCGGCTAACAATCGGGCGCTGGTGATAGATGGTGGCTTAAAGGCTGTGGTGGCGGTGGATCTGAAGACTGGCGCACGCACTATTCTCTCCGACGAGAGAATCCCGAATGCGGTGAACCTGTTCGACAGTCCGAGGAGCATTGCTCTGGACGCGGCCAACGACCGGGCGCTGGTGGTGGACAGTAGGTTAAAGGCCGTGGTGGCGGTGGACCTAAAGACCGGTGCACGCACAATTATCTCCGACACGCCCCTCCCGAAAGTGGCGAACCTGTTCGACAGTCCGAGGAGCATTGCTCTGGACGCGGCCAACGACCGTGCGCTGGTGGTGGACAGTAGGTTAAAGGCCGTGGTGGCGGTGGACCTAAAGAATGGCGCACGCACCATTCTGTCCGACGCGACCACCCCGAATGCGGCGAACCGGTTTCGCCTTCCGGTTGGCATCGCACTGGACGCGGCCAACGACCGGGCACTGGTGGTGGATTATGGTTCTAGAGTGAGAGCCGTGGTGGCGGTAGATCTGAAGACTGGTGCACGCACCATCTTGTCCGACGATAGGACCCCGAATGCGGTGAACCGATTTGGCCTTCCGCGTGGTATTGCGCTGGACGCAGTCAACGGCCGGGCGCTGGTGATGGATTATGGTTTTCCTCGTTCAAGCGCCATTCTGGCAGTGGATCTGGCAACCGGTGCACGCACCATCTTGTCCGACGATAGGATCCCGAATAAGGCGAACAGGTTCCGCATTCCGAAGAGCAGCACACTGGACGTGATCAACGGCCGAGCGCTGGTGGTTGATAGTGAGTTAGACGCCGTGGTGGCGGTGGACCTGAAGACCGGTGCACGCACAATTCTCTCTGATGCGACCACTCCAAATGCAGCAAATTCGTTCGACTTTCCGCAGAGTATCGCACTGGACACGCTCAACGATCGGGCGCTGGTAGTAGATTCTGGTTTAGATGCTGTGATGGCGGTGGATCTGAAGACTGGTGTACGCACCATTCTATCCGATGCCACCACTCCGAATATGGTAAACCGGTTCCGCTCTCCGGTTGGCATCGTACTCGACGCGGCCAACAACCGAGCGTTGGTGGTGGACAGTAAGTTAAACGCCGTGGTGGCGGTGGACCTGAAGGCTGGCGCACGTACTATTTTGTCCGACGCGAGAACCCCTCTGAAGGTGCTGAACACGAACAGAGTTGGAGGCGTGTCATATTCTCAGATTCCCTCAGAAAAAAGCTATTCTAAAGGCATAGAGTATGCGATAAAAGGTGAATTTAGAAAGGCAAAAACAGAATTTGAAAATGGCCTAAATGTAGCTGACTCTTCATATACTTCAAAACTAGAATCACTTTTGGAAACAACTAAAGATGTACTTTCAAAAAAGATTAAAAAAGAAACCGCTATTTATTTATTCCGCGGCCTTTCAATAGCAAATAAAGGTTCCTATGATCTTGCTATTGAAGAATACAACAAGGCTATTGCGATTAATTCGAAGTATGCTAAAGCCTATTTTACTAGAGGTATTATTCAGCAACAGCAAGGGTTGGAAAGTAAAAAATATAAAGCAATCAACGACTTTACCAAGACCATTGAACTCAATCCAAAGCATGCAAAAGCTTACCTTAGCAGAGGGGTTCTCATTGCATCTAAAGGTCAGCATGGAAAAGCTATCAAAGATTTTGACAAAGCTATTAAACTTAATCCTCAATATGCTAATGCCTATAATAATCGAGGGGGGTTATACTTTCAAATGAAGTACAAGTTTGAGGGGTGTGTTGACATTAAAAAATCATGTGGGCTCGGTCTAAATATAGCATGCACAAACTATAAGAGTTTAAATTGTTCTTCGATTAAAGAAAAACCGGTTGATAAACTTACTGATGAGGCAAGCAATGGAGATACTCTAGCGCAATATTATTTGGGGAAGAAGTATGAATATGGAAGAGGTGTAAAGCAAGATACAGACGAGGCGATTAAGTGGTACAAGAAAGCTGCTACCCAAGGGCTTGTGGAGGCGCAAGTAAAGTTGGGCTATATGTACAAAGGGCAAGGAGCAAAGATAGATAATATTTCTGCTGCCAAGTGGTTTGGTAAAGCAGCTGATCAAGGGGATAATAGGGCGCAATACGTTTTAGGGTTGATGTACCTAAAAGGGGAAATAGGGCAACAAAAAAATATTAAAAAAGCAGTAGAATTACTCGTCCTAAGCGCAATACAAAAAAATGAACTTGCTATTTCAGTTCTAATAAAACTAGGGATAGCTACTCCTTTAGAAGCACATAACCGGGTAGTCAAGGGTCTCTAACCCTCGGCCCCCACAACACCTTTCTATTACCCATAAGTCTACGCCAATAAATTAGTTGCGACTACTTTCCTTGAAAAAAGAAAAAGAAAAAAAAGGGGTCAAGTATCATATTAACGGTTAGTTGGTAGAAAATTATACTTTCAGACACGCTTTAGTCCACCCAAAATAGAAGTTGTGCATGAAGACTGGGGTTGATTTCGCTAAAATAAAGCGTCAATATGATACTTGACCCTTTCGTTATTTTGCGCTTGTTGAATCTTGGCTTGGATCACTGAATTTAATTCGTTTAATGCGTTATCAATAATAGTTGGTGTTTCTTCGATAGCATGAGATAGCGTCATGGAAGCAGTCCTTTTCTATTTGATTTGTTCGAGCATTCAAATGTACATGAAAAGTGACTGCTTCGTTTTATTTTCTGGTTTTCCACGAAGATTGGTTTCAGGAAAATAGGTTACGTTTTCTTCGTGGTTTTTCGTCAGTGGCTGATCTACACCCCAACTAACTTTCCACTGCCCACGGTTTGCGAAATCGATGGGGTCAGACTCGATTGATCTGCCTCATATGATATTCTTGTTCATCAGCTTGCAGCTTTAGTTTTGCGTCTGGCTTCCTTCAAACTACATCTCGCGGATTAGCCCTTGCCTTTCGCTAGGAAAAGATAAAGGGGTCGCTGTCGATGATACACGAACTAAATTAGCGCATTAAACCATCAGTATCCCTTGGCTATCGTAAAAATATCCCATGTGATATTCCTAAAATGTCTTGTTTGTCCGTTTCAATACCCATCAGGTACAGTAGATGGCACGTTCGCAGTAGAAATCATCCGGTAATAAGTCATTGATTCTTGGGTGGGTTTGATAGAGTATTTGACGGAGCCGGGAATCATCGGCAAATAAATTACCGGGTTTTTGGGTGAGACCGCCCGCCTGAATTCCAGCTATTAATCTTGAGACTCTCGAATGAATATGTATATTCAACATACAAATAAATTTATTTTGGTGGCATTTTGTATAATTATCACTGCATGCGGGGCCACTGAAAAAAACCTGCCAAAATCAACATCACAAATAGCTGTTGATTATCGTGACGCTTTAAACGACAACAATATAAATGCTTTAATTCAGCTGTCAGCTCTACCTGTTACATTTATCAATCAGGAATGGGAAAGCGCCCCTGATGGATACGGTTGGACGCTAGGTAAAAAATCCATATCAGAATTTGACACGCAAACAGGCCTTAATAAATTTTTGGAGGCATTTTCTCCCGGCATCAAAATTGAGGGGACAAAGGCAACACTTATTCCCCGAACCGAATATAGCCGCTTTAAAACTGAATTTTCTGGATCAGAAGCATTATGGAATAACCTGAAAGCGTACATATTTACAAGAGGTGAATATGATGTAGAACATATTACGGTGATAGGTGTTAATCCTGAAACTTATAAAGTGCAAGCACTATACGCCAACTAACAAAATGGGAAATTAAAAATGGCAGACGAAACTTTTGATCCGAAAGGAAAAACATTCACTCAACGTTTAACAGCCTTTTTAGCTGCGGCTAAAAAAGACTACAGCCTTACAATTACTAAAGACAACGGACGAACCAAAGAGTGGCAACAAAAATTCCATATCTTTCATATGTTTTTATATAACTCCTATCAAAATACAAAGCCTGCAAATACAGACACCGGAAAAAGGACAATATCATGGAGCCATTTTTCTGATGCAAAGATCATATGGAATACGGTTAAATTTTCCGATGCTTTAAGAACCAAATCAAATTCCATCCCTCAAAAAGAAGGCCAAAAATGGAAATCAGGACATGAGCCAAATGAAGAAGCTACTAAACGACATATAAAACTAATGCAAACCAACGCTGGAATAGGAAACTCAGGTAAAGCGATGGTTTCATCAGGTATTAAACCTTGTGGAGAACCATGCAAGTGTGGAGCAGGTCGTTCGAAACACCTCTCCAGCGAAGCTGCTGATTTAAACAGCGCAAACCTGACAACTCTGACTACAAAGCTTAAAATAGCCAAAGCTGGCAGCCTGGATGATTACTTAAAAGAATTTGGGTTGCATAGACCTCTACTAAATCATCCGAGCAGCGCTGAGAAATGGCATGTTGAATCAATAAAATGATTGAACCGGAAAAAAGCAAAAGGGTCATTGCATTTGATATTGCACAACCTCATTGCCTTTCGTTGCAGCCGTATGTTACTTCGTATGTAAAAAAAGACAAATAAGACACCCATCAAATAAGGGACGTGCACGCAATAACATCCCGATCTTGCATCTCATCTTCAGCCCGTCTTCGCCCGTTCTTCAATCACAAAAGATCGAAATAGAACGACTATTCCTGCACTTTTGCTCAATCAGAACGAACGAAGACGGACTAAATCAGAGCGCCACTTGTATAAGTTATTTAATTTCCATTCCTTACTTCGTCTGAGGCAGTAGAAAACAAAAGAGCAACTATACGGAACGTGGAAAAGTAATTATGAATGCAGCGAGCGCCCATCAACGGCCAGTGCGGCTTCATGCACGGCTTCAGACAAGGTGGGATGGGCATGTACGATGCGCGCCAGGTCTTCCGCTGATGCGGAGTATTCCATGGCCACTACTGCTTCGCTGATCAGTTCCGAGGCATTGGGGCCATAAATATGTACGCCGAGTATCTGGTCGGTACTGGCATCGCTGAGTATTTTTACCATGCCACGAGTATCACCCGAGGCATGGGCGCGGCCGCTGGCGGTAAACGGAAACACGCCGGATTTATAGCGGGTGCCTGCTAATTGCAGTTGCTCGGCTGTCAAACCTGCCCAGGCCAGTTCCGGCCAGGTGTATACCACTGACGGGATCACGGTGTAATTCACTTCCGGCTGCTGACCGGCAATACGCTCTGCGACAGCAACTCCTTCTTCCGATGCTTTGTGTGCCAGCATGGGGCCGCGCACAACGTCGCCGATGGCAAAGACATTGGGCAGGTTACTGCGGCATTCGGCATCGACTTCAATAAAACCGTGCGCATCCAGCGTTAAACCTACTACATCTGCTCCTATGCCTGTGGTGTTGGGTGTGCGACCAGTGGCGACCAGTACTTTATCTACGATCAGTTTTGTTTCGCCATCCGCTGTTGCACAGGTGATGCTCACATTTTTTTTGCCGGGTTTTACTGATACCAGTTTTGCACCCAACAGGATATTCATACCTTGTTTTTCCAGGTCCTGCTGTACGGCTTTGGCAATTTGCTGATCAACATTTTTCAGAAATTTATCGCCGCGCACGATGATGGAGGTTTTGCTGCCCAGGCGTGTCCATACGCTGCCCAGTTCCAGTCCGATAACACCGCCACCGATGATGGCAAGACGTTTTGGTACGGCCTCGAATGCCAGAGCACCTGTTGAGTCTGTGATTTTTTCATCGTCCGGTATTGCGTCAGGCATTACTGGCGAAGAACCCGTGGCGATGATGATGTGATTTGTTTTGTATTCTTTGCTTTCGTCTTCGTTATGCAGTGATACACGTATACGATTTTCACCGGCCAGTTCACCCCGTCCTTTGAACCAGGTAATCTTGTGTTTGACAAATAACATGGCGATGCCATCCGTCAGGGTTTTTACGACCTTGTTTTTGCGTGCCATCATGGTGGCAATATCAATGTCAAGGTCTTTGATACCAATGCCATGCGCGGCAAATTCATGTTGCGCACGGTAGTAGTGATGCGTGGTATCCAGTAATGCCTTGGAGGGAATACAACCCACGTTAAGGCAAACACCTCCCAGAGAAGGTTTCCCTCCGTCGTCGAGACGTTCATCAACGCAGGCTGTTTTCAGACCAAGTTGCGCGCAGCGAATAGCTGCTATATAGCCTCCCGGCCCACCGCCAATCACGATTACGTCAAAATCTGCCATGGCTTGATTCCTTGCATTGTCTTGCAGTATGTATATGCCCAAAGTGGCCAGGGTTCAGGAATCAACTTCGGTGCAGTTCACCCCTCATCCCAACCTTCTCCCCTCAAAGTGGAGAAGAGGCCAAAACCCTTTTGGGTTTTGGCCTCTTTGGGTATTTTATATTTCCAGCAACAGGCGTGCCGGGTCCTCCAGAATGTTTTTAATGGCGACAAGAAATAACACAGCGTCACTGCCATCAACAATACGATGGTCATAGGACAGGGCCAGATACATCATGGGTCGCGCAACTATTTCACCATTTTCTACCACTGCCCGTTGCTGGATATTGTGCATACCCAGTATCGCGCTTTGCGGTGGATTAAGTATGGGCGTGGATAACATGGAGCCAAAAGTGCCTCCGTTGGTGATGCTGAATGTGCCTCCAGTCAGCTCATCCAGTGACAATTTTCCATCCCGGGCACGCTGGCTAAAGTCACGAATGCTTTTTTCGATACCCGCAAAGCTCAGTTGATCAACATCACGTAACACTGGCACCACCAGTCCTCTCGGTGATCCTGTAGCAATGCCGATGTCAAAATAACCGTGATAGACGATATCCTGTCCATCCACTGAGGCATTGATGACCGGGAATTGTTTCAGGGCCTCGGTTGCAGCTTTGGCAAAAAAGGACATAAAGCCCAGCCGGGTGCCATGTTGTTTTTCAAACCGGTCTTTGTATTTTTCACGCAGTGTCATAATGGACTGCATGTTGACTTCATTGAACGTGGTAAGAATCGCCGCTGTATTTTGCGCATCTTTGAGGCGCTCTGCCACGCGCGCGCGCAGGCGACTCATGGGCACACGTTTTTCAGGTCGGACTCCCGCTGGCCTACTCATTATAGGCGTTTTTACAGCATCAGCCGTCACATTTTCAGTTGTTGTTTCTTCGTGTTTTTTGCCACCACCCCGTGTTTCCAGATAATGGATGATATCGGCCTTGGTGACACGATTATCCCGGCCGGTTCCTG
>JAADIL010000091.1 GCA_013151355.1 Gammaproteobacteria bacterium | reverse complement strand
GATGGTACTGGAGCAGGCGGCGCGGCTGTCGGCGGATACTCGTGTGCGGTTTGCCGCGCTGGTGCATGATCTTGGCAAAGGCACCACACCCAAAGATCAGTGGCCAAAACACATCGCTCACGAAGAACGCGGCGTACCATTGGTAGAAGCATTGTGCCAACGTCTGCGAGTACCCAAAAACTGTCGTGAACTGGCGGTCATGGTGACACGCTATCATCTGCACTACCATCGTGCTGCTGAACTCAAACCCGCAACCCTGCTCAAACTGTTTAACGCCGTGGATGCCTTCCGGCGCCCGGAACGTTTTGAGTTGTTTATTCTTGCCTGCGAGGCTGATTCACGCGGCCGTACGGGCTTTGAAGACGCCCATTTTGATCAGCCCGGTATTTTGCGGCGCACCCGCGATGCCGCAGCGGCCGTTACTGCCAAAATGCTGACGGGGGAATTTGCCGGTGCTGCCATTGGTGAGGAATTAGACCGGTTGCGCACACAGGCCATTAAACTTGCAGCCAAAAAGTGACCGGCCCGTCGTTGATGAGTGACACTTGCATATTGGCACCAAAACGACCGCTGGCAACGTTTGCGTATTGTTGCTGCGCCTGTGCGAGAAAATAATCAAACAACTGTTGCCCGTGTTCCGGGCTGGCGGCACGACTGAAGCCGGGCCGTGCACCTTTCCGGGTATCCGCCGCTAACGTGAATTGGGGAACCAGCAGCAAGCCGCCCTGCACATCTTTCAGGCCGAGATTCATTTTGTCATCGGCATCGACAAACACACGATAACCCAGCAAGCGTTGTAACAGTCGATCAGCCTGGGTCTCGGTGTCGCCACGTTCCACACCGACCAGCACCATTAATCCCTGCTCAATGGCACCAATAATTTCACCATCAACAGTTACACTCGCTTCACTGACCCGTTGCAACAAACCGATCATTTTTCACTTTTCATGACAGGCGTCGTGCGAAATCATCAGTGGCACGTACCAGCGCGTCGATGATGCCGGTTTCCAGTGCCGAATGCCCGGCATCGGGGATGATCTGCATGACTGCATTGGGCCAGGCGTGATACAAATCCCAGGCGCTTTGCATGGGGCATACCACGTCATAACGACCTTGCACAATAACACCGGGGATATCAGCCAGATATTTGGCGTCTTGTAATATCTGGTCGGGTTCGAGAAAACTGTCGTGAGTAAAATAATGGCATTCGATACGTGCCAGGCTTAGTGCATTGCGTGGTTCACTAAAATGATCCACCACCGTCTTGCTGGGATGCAATGTTGAGGTACGTCCCTCCCATTTTGACCAGGCTTTGGCGGCAGCCATGCGTTTCAGTTCGTTGTCACTGGTGAGTCGCTGATAATAGGCAACCACCATGTCGTCGCGCTCGGCCTCAGGAATCGGTTTGAGGTATTCCTCCCAGTAATCGGGGAAAATATGGCTGGCGCCTTCCTGATAAAACCATTTTATTTCGTGTGGCCGACACAAAAAAATACCGCGCAGAATCAGCCCCAGCACTCGCTCGGGATGAGTTTCGGCATACACCAAACTTAAAGTGGAGCCCCAGGAACCGCCGAACAGCAGCCATTTTTTAATGCCTAAATATTCGCGAATGGCTTCAATGTCCGCGATTAAATGCGGAGTCGTATTATTTTCCAGCGAGGCATGAGGCCTGGAATGACCGCTGCCGCGCTGGTCAAAGAGAATAATGCGATACTTTTCAGGATTGAAAAAACAACGATGATACGGCGAGCAACCCGCCCCCGGCCCACCATGCACAAACAACACGGGAATGCCATCCGGCTCGCCGCTCTCTTCCACGTACAACTGATGGGGTCCGTCTACTGCCAGCGTGTGCGTGGCACAGGGTTTGATTTTGGGGTAAAGGTCTTTCATGACGATAGTATCTGCGGGTTAAGTCTGTAAATCAAAACCGGCATATCAATCGTGCACCAGCTCGCCCCGGAATCCCTTGAACGCGATTGCGCCCATTAACACCAGCCCCAGCAAAATCAACCCTGGGCCGATGGCGGTATTCAGCCAAACACTTGCCCATTCTTGCATAAACACTCGCTCCAGATACAATAGGCCGGAATGCATTAACGTACCGATAATAAACATCCAGCTCACCGCCTGTTTCAACATCAGTGGTGCAGCAATGAAACACAGCACCACACCCACCACAATATTCAACAGAGCCTCAAGATTACCATGGGCATGTGGACCACCCTTGATGAAATCGATACCAAATTCGTTGGCGCTCACCTTGTTCATACTGATAATCGCCTCGGCATTGGCAATGGCCAGTTGTTTGGCACTCAAGTCCTCCAGAGTTTCGGGGTCTTCCTCATAATCACTGGCTCTGATCTCCTGTAGTTTGCCCACTATTTGTTGTTTCTCCGTGTTGGCCACACCCCAATCGTCATACTTTACTACCATCAGTGGCCCCAGTGCCGCCGTGCTTGCCAGAAACAAAAAACCGAATACGATGTTTTTTTTGCCTACCATGATTTGCCTCCAGTTTCGTTTGAACAACCGAAGCATAGCTTATATACCCATAGCGTTTGAAATTTAAGCATTCGACATTGGCCAAAAAGAAAAAGCCACCATTAAAAAGAGCAGAATGACAATGTAAGTATTGTGCCCCTATAATACTTTCGGTTTCGCAATGTCACAAAAATGCCTTTCTGTCGCGAAAAAATAAAGCGCTTTCCTGGCCCAGGCTGCAAGATTCAGTGCGGACGCTATAATGCGGCAGGTGGGCAGTGGTATGGGTTTTCTTCAAAAGCAATGATTTGTGCAGGCTCATTCATAGATGAAATTTTTTAAACTGTTTTAATAAAAAGTAATCTGGCCGCACTGTGAAGGTAAGCGTAATGAGGAGAAAAGAGAGATATTTCTCTGGTCAGGAATGGAAATCAAATAACTTGTATAAGTTATTTGATTTCCGTTCCTTAGCAGCAAGGAACGAAAGCGGCTAACAAAACATAATAAAAATTTAAGGAAGTTGTTACGTACGTGTTTTCTGCTTGTTATACGGGCGGTAACCAGTTTGGATTCGGTAATAAAAAGAGGCGCAAACCCTCCATATTTTAGTCGGAGTTTGCGCCACAAAACATTTACCAAAGTCCACCTACAGTGAAAGTTGTAGATTTCCAGCTATTACCTTCCACTTGTTTATCGGAAAAATTCACACTGATTAATATGCGTGTTTCACTGGAAACAGGAAAAGCATATCCAGCACCCAGTAAATAACCAAAACCGGTATCACTGATTGTTGTCGAAAGGCTGTCTTTAACAACAATCTGCGCCAGACCCGCATCGCCACGGATGAAAAAACCATCGCCGATCTCCCGACCAAAAAATTTCATACCACTTATACCAAACAAATTTTGGCTGATGTTCAGCTTCTCATACCTTGTTTTAAAAGAATCAGTGGAACCAGAAGCTATAAAACCCAACAAGCTATTTTCTGCCTGTGGCCAATAAAAACCAAAGAAATCGAAACCAGTCCTGGTACGATCAACACCCGGCAAGGCCTCTATGGAGTCCAAATCTGAATCCAGGCTTCCCGGGTAATCAAAATTTGCTGCCCCAATTGCCCAATAGGTGTACCAGTCTTCCTCGTCCGCGTACGCAATGGATGAACTGATGCACAACAATAACCACAATAAATATTTTTTCATATTAACTCCCTTTAAAAATTGAAATAATTTACAGGCTGTTGGCATATTCATTATTATTTCGATCCGGGTGAGGCTATCCATATTACTTGCAGAGGACAATGGTAATTTTACCAGGGGTTGTCAAACGGGCACCAACAGTAGGCGCTTTAGGCGAAGACGGGCTGAAGATGAGATGCAAGACCGGGATGTTATTGCGTGCACGTCCCTTACGTGTGATATGAAAAAAATAAACTGAAACCTGCACTTTCCTGCTACACGACTACAGTTAGTTGTATTGCCTGTCGAGAAAATCAAACTAAAAAACAGACACCCGACAAAACATAATTCGTTATTACAAGTGTCCCTTACGATGCTGAGTCATTCACATAGCTGCCGGTCAGTCTGGTCAACAAGGCATTATCATCCAGAGTCAGATCAACAAGTTTCAATTTCTTTAAAATCGCTGAACAATCTGCCTGTCGTCCCAGTTTCAGTCGCGTCAAAAAAAAACACACCCGCCTGAGAAACAGCAACACAAAAAGCACCATGATACTGGTGATCACTTCAAACCAGATGAGCGAGCTGCCAACGGCATCCACCAATGCCCCGTAGGTGAAAAAATAAACCAGCAAAATCATCCCGGAGAGAATACCGATACTGACCATAAAATTCTCCAGGGTTTTTTTGATTTGCTGAACAGCATCGAGGGTATTTTGCCGGGACATATTATTCACTTGTAATGGTTGCTGGATTTAGTTGAGATCCGGATTCTAACAAAGTCTGGCCATGCGGGTACGTCGATCATTCAGCAAACAACGGAAACAAGACCGGGGCGTCCATTTTCAGCTATAATCACCGGCCTTTTTCGAACCTGTTTCCGGCGCAACTTATTCCATGACCCAACCAATAACCCGACAACGTAAAGCCGTTTCCCTGATCTCCGGTGGCCTCGATTCCATGCTCGCCACCCGGGCCATGCTTGATCAGGGCATTCATGTGGAAGGCATCAATTTTTATACCGGTTTTTGCGTGGAGGGCCACACTCACGCGATCCGCAAAAAAGACAAGGCGAAACCCAAACGCAACAACGCCCTGTGGGTGGCGGAGCAGCTGGGCATCAAGCTGCATATTGTCGATATCATCGACGAATACAAGGATGTGGTGATTAATCCCAAACATGGCTATGGCAGCAACATGAACCCCTGTCTGGACTGCAAGTGCTTTATGGTACGCAAGGCACATGAATGGATTGAAGAACATGGTTTCGATTTCATCATCACTGGTGAAGTGGTGGGTCAACGGCCCATGTCGCAGCGGCGTGACACCATGCCGGTGATTCAGCGTGAATCCGGTGCCGAAGATCGCCTGTTACGTCCGCTGTGCGCTAAAATCCTGCCTGCCACTCTGCCTGAGCGTGAGGGCTGGGTGGATCGTGAAAAACTGTTTAATTTCAACGGCCGTGGCCGAAAACCACAGATCGCTCTGGCCGAAAAAATGGGTATAGTGGACTTTGCCCAGCCTTCTGGCGGCTGCTGTTTTCTCACCGATGCGGCTTATTCCAGCAAGCTGGCGGATTTGTGGTCAGCGCGTGGCGAGCGTCGTTACGAGCTTGATGACATTATGCTGCTGAAAGTGGGCCGTCATTTGCGGCCACGACCACATTTCAAGATCATCGTCGGGCGTGAAGAAGGTGAAAACCGTTTCCTTGAGGGTTATCGCAAGCAATTTACGCATATGTACACCACGAGCCATTCGGGTCCGCTGGTACTGCTGGATGGCGAGGCCAATGCAGATGATTTGCAACTGGCGGCCCGGCTGACGGCCCGTTTCAGTCAGGGCAAAATGGCCGACACGGTGCGCGTCGAACTGCACGAAAAAGGTGCCGACAAACGCGAACTGGATGTCGTTCCCCTCACTAACGAAGAAATCCCTGTGGAGTGGTATTTATGAGTCATCATCAACTTGATGCCCGCCGGATGCTGTGTCCCATGCCGGTAATTCGCACACAAAATTTCGTGGTTAAATTGCCGCCTGGTGATACTGTGGATGTGCTCTGCACTGACCCCGGCGCATTACACGATATCCCTGCCTGGTGCCGTATTCACGGCCATGAAATCATCAACACGCAAGAGCAGCAGGACGGTGAGCTGACAATTACCGTGCGCGTGGGTGCTGACTCCAGCTAATGGGCCACGATCATCATCACCTGCCCGATACTGACGCCAACGGAAACGGCTACCACGATGCGCGTTACAAAGAGGCCCGCAAGGTTACCCTGATTGGTTCGGTGGTGGACTTGCTGCTGGGTGTGGCGAAGATTGTGGCGGGTTACATTGGCAGCTCACAGGCACTGATCGCTGACGGCATACATTCATTGTCGGATCTCGCTACTGACGGCGTGGTGTTATTCGCCATGAAACATGGTTCCCGCGAGGCCGATGAAAAGCACCCTTATGGTCACGCCCGCATCGAGACTCTGGCCACTATTACTCTCGGCGTAGCGCTGATCGGTATCGCTACCGGCATCGCCTGGGATGCCGTGCTGCGTTTGCGGCATCCCGAATTACTGATGCACCCTGGCTGGTTGGCGCTGGTGGTTGCCAGCATTTCTATTGTTTCCAAAGAGGCCATTTACCACTACACACTGCGCGTTGCAAAGAAATGGAATTCCAGCCTGCTGCGCGCCAATGCCTGGCACAGTCGTTCAGATGCCATTTCTTCGGTCATCGTGGTCATCGGTGTACTGGGCAGCATGAGCGGGTTGCATTATCTGGATGCCGTCGCCGCCATTGGCGTGGCGTTGATGGTGTCCTGGATTGGCGGCAAGCTGGCCTGGCGTAGTGCGCAGGAGCTTATCGACACCGCCATGGAGCCAGAACAGGTAGAGCAGATTCGCCGCTCGATTCAATTGGTGGATGGCGTGCAGGCATTACACATGCTCCGCACCCGGCGCATGGGCGACAGCGGCCTGGTGGATGTGCATATTCTGGTGGATTCACGTATCAGCGTCTCCGAGGGGCATCGCATCAGCGAGACGGTGCGCGCACAAATCATGCGTGATGTGAGTGCTGTCACTGATGTGATGGTGCATATCGACCCGGAAGACGACGAACAGGCTGCCCCCAGCACCGGACTACCGTTGCGCAATGAGGTACTGGTCCGACTCCGGCAACGCTGGACCAATATTGAGGCCGCCCACTATATCGAAGAAACGGTACTGCACTATCTGGACGGGAAAATTCATGTAGAGGTATTATTACCGCTGGCTCGTATGGGCAGCATGGAAGCAGCACAGGCAGCAGCGCGCGAATTAAGTCGGCAGGCAACGGGGCAACCTGGCACGGATCACATTGCCGAGGTGGTGGTGCGCTTTCACTGAAACAGATGCTGGAAAATGCACAAGCGTCGTGCGTCAGGCGTATTTACGCACCACAGTTGTGCGACGATGGTGCAACAGTTTCCGTGGGGTGAGAATGCGGGTAAGGTATGTTTTCTGCGTAGCCTGTCGTTAACACAACAGTTTTTGTGTGGACAGGCCACAGCGATATCCTTGCAGGGAGCAATGGCATATTTCATGCTAAAACGGCACTATTGAGCAGAGCGACCAATAAATAAAACAATGCTAATCAAAGATTAGAACTTGAAGATGAAGCCTGGTTGAAGTCGAACCAGGACATTCTTGAATAATCATTCACTTAATCAGCACTATTAAAATCAGCAAATCAGGAGAGTCCATCATGTCTGCACAAGACGTATTGAATATGATCAAAGAGAAAGAAGCGAAATTTGTCGATTTTCGCTTCACCGATACCCATGGCAAGGAGCAGCATGTCACCGTGCCTTCCAGCACTGTGGACGAAGACGTTTTCACCGAAGGCAAGATGTTTGATGGCTCCTCCATCGAAGGCTGGAAAGGTATCAACGAATCCGACATGATTCTCATGCCTGATACCTCCACCGCCGTGATGGATCTGTTCTCCGACGAATCCATGCTGAACATCACCTGCAACATTGTTGAACCATCCACTGGCCAGGGTTACGAGCGTGACCCCCGCTCTGTGGCGGGTCGTGCCGAAGCCTACCTGAAGAGCACCGGTGTTGCCGATACTGCCTATTTTGGTCCCGAGCCCGAGTTTTTCATTCTTGATGACGTACGTTGGGGTTCCGGTATGTCAGGCAGTTTTTACAAAATTGACTCCGAGGAGTCCGAATGGAACTCCGAAAAAGTCTACGAAGACGGCAATATCGGCCATCGTCCTGGTGTGAAGGGCGGTTATTTCCCCGTGCCACCTGTGGACAGCCTGCACGATATCCGTGCTGCCATGTGTCTGGCTATGGAAGAAATGGGCGTTCCTGTCGAAGTACATCACCATGAGGTAGCAACGGCGGGCCAGTGCGAAATCGGCACCAAATTTGCCACCCTGACTCAACGTGCTGACTGGGTGCAAATCCAGAAATACTGCACACACAACGTGGCCCATGCTTACGGCAAAACCGCCACCTTTATGCCCAAGCCTCTGGTGGGTGACAACGGCTCCGGCATGCATGTACACATGTCATTGTTCAAGGATGGCGACAACCTGTTCGCCGGTGACGAATATGGTGGTCTGTCGGAAATGGCATTGTTCTACATTGGCGGCATCATCAAACATGCCCGTGCACTGAATGCTTTCACCAACGCCTCAACGAACAGCTACAAGCGCCTGGTGCCCGGCTTTGAAGCCCCTGTAATGCTGGCCTATTCCGCCCGCAACCGCTCTGCGTCTATCCGCATCCCGTTTGTGAGCAATCCCAAAGGTCGTCGTATCGAACTGCGTTTTCCCGATCCTACTGCCAACCCGTATCTGGCCTTTGCTGCAATGATGATGGCTGGCCTGGATGGCATCCAGAACAAAACTCATCCTGGCGAAGCCATGGACAAGGACCTGTACGATCTGCCTGCCGAAGAAGCAGCTGAAATCCCGCAGGTTTGTCTTTGTCATTCCTTTGATCAGGCTCTGGAAGAACTGGATGCTGATCGCGGCTTCCTTACCGCAGGTGGTGTATTTACAGACGACATGATCAGCGCCTTCATTGATCTGAAAATGGAAGAAATCACCCGTCTGCGCATGAGTACGCATCCGGTTGAGTTTGATATGTATTACAGCTGCTAATATTTTTTGCAATATGTGTTTTCGCTGCTGCCTCGTTAATTTCCCGGGACAATGTTAATGGGGCGGCAGTAATATATTTTGGAAAATTCATGACTACATTATAATTGGCTCGGTCAACGTTTCAGAATTCATACAAAATAACGATATTTTTCGTTTTTGTTCTGTTGTCGTTAATTTTATCAGGTTGTGATATTGAAGATTCCAGACCTTCATATGAATCGCTTGCTCATATTAATTCACCAACCGAAAAGGTCATGAAATGGAGCGAGGAAGACGGTTTATTAAATGTTGATGAACTGGAAAATAAATTGAAAGGCGAAGAAAAAAAATATTTTCTCAGTCTCTGGAATGGCTGGCAACTGAATCCAGCATTTCATTCTCATCGCTGTCAGGCAAAACTGCTGCTCAAATAGTGGAGCTTGCTAATTGTTTAAAATCTCATCTGGAAAAACCAGGAAGTACATGCATTAATGAGACGCCGTCAATAAA
>JAADIL010000012.1:1033-9788 GCA_013151355.1 Gammaproteobacteria bacterium | reverse complement strand
AGCATAACTCTGTTCATCCCGCCTACTATGGTGAAATGATTTGGGTTATTATGATGCTTGAGCTGTGGTTACAAAGTCATATTGATTAGTTGAATGTTGTTGATTTGTCTGGAATACCTGTGGCAGTTACAGGACTGGACAGTGGGTGTTTTTGATTGTTTCGCATGATTTGTTTCAGCACTGCCCGATAGTAAAGGCAATATATGTGAAAACAAAAAAGCAGGTATGAGTGGTGTACCGGGTATGATGAGGATTATTCGGAGGCTGGTGAATCCGTGTCATCTGATCAGGCGCCCCCTGCACAATATATAGATTTTTACAGTACTGCATGTTTTCCCCAATATCATAACTTGATTGAACGGCACCCGCTCCGGCATATTTTACCTGCTGCCTCATGCTCAGTTTAAAGCCACAGGGGAAGTCTGCATGCCAAAATGGCTTAACAACAATTCAAACAACCAGGATTATTCTGCGCAAGATGATTATCGTTGATGCACACGTGCACATTCATAAATGCTGCGATTTGGAATTACTTTTGAATGCGGCTTATGAAAATTTTTCACGACACGCCCGAAAGGCCGGTCATACAGGTCATTTTCTGGGTGTATTGATGTTGAGTGAAATCGCCGGGGTAAACGAGTTTGAAAAACTTGTATATCTTTCTGATTTTACTGAAAAAAATGCTATGGGGTGTTGGCGATTAAAGCACTGTGAGGAAAGCTGCTCGATTGTCATTTCTCGTCATAATGTTGAGCAGATGGTCATTGTTTCCGGAAGGCAAATAGTAACGGCCGAAAAACTGGAAGTTCTCGCATTGGGAACGAGACAGGAGTTTATGGATGGAATACCTGTGAGCAGCCTTTTGAAATCTGTACAGGAAACCGGAGCAATCCCTGTGATCCCATGGGGTGTTGGAAAGTGGTTAGGCGCCAGAGGAAATATTCTTTCACAGGTGTTGGGTTCAAATGCGAAGCACGGTTTGTGCCTGGGTGATAATGGTGGGCGTCCCGTATTCTGGCGAAATCCGTCACATTTCAAACAGGCCCGGGAGGCCAAAATTCCGATTCTGCCAGGTAGTGATCCGCTGCCATTGCCTCGGGAGGTATCCCGGATTGGCAGCTTTGGGTTTACATTACAGGCTTCCATTTCTACTTCGCATCCGGCCCGCGACATTCGGCGCCTGTTGATTGATCCGGGCGTTGAGATCATCCCTTACGGTCGGCTACAAGGGCCGTTGCGATTTCTGCAAAACCAGCTCTCCATCAGGATTGCCCGGCCTTCCCAAAATACCGAGGCTTTATGAAAATACTACTGCTGGCACCACACCCCTTTTATCACGAGCGTGGCACACCCATTGCGGTTGATTTGTTGTTACAGGCCCTGAGCAAGCGGGGAGACGAAGTTGATGTGCTCACTTTTCATGAAGGCAGTGATCGTCATTACGATAATCTGACCATTCACCGTGTTCGACCGTGGATTAAGGTGGTTGATATACCGCCTGGCCTGTCGCTGAAAAAAATTATTTGCGATGTGCATATGTTTTTCAAACTTGTTTCATTGGTCAGGCGGAAGCGCTACGATGTTGTGCATGCTGTTGAAGAAAGCGCCTTTATGGCTTTGGCAGTTTGTCCATTGCGTTCTATTCCGTTTGTGTTTGATATGGATTCATCGATGACGACCCAGATTGTCGCGCAACATCCGGTGGTGCGGCCGTTACAGGGAATTATGCGTTTTATTGAATCTTTGCCCATGCGTTATGCGGCAGTCGTTGTGCCAATGTGTGATGCCCTGGCAGATGATGCGGCCAGGGTCGGAGCAAAAAATGTCGTTGTGCTGAAAGATGTTTCTCTGGTGAAAAAGCCGGTGGAGGGCGTGGAAAAAATCAGGGATGAACTTGATTTGACGGGGCGCATTGCTATGTATATTGGCAATCTTGAGCGTTACCAGGGCATTGCTCTCATGCTGGAAAGTTTTGCTATTGTAAAACAACAGAATGACGATGTGTCGCTGGTGATTATCGGCGGCATCGATAGTCATATTGCAGAAAATCGTCAGCTGGCCGAGTCATTGGGTATTGCGGATCATGTCTATTTTCTCGGCAGAAAACCGGTTGCTCATATTGGTGATTACATGGCTCAGGCGGATATTTTGCTTTCTCCGCGTACGGAAGGTGTCAATACGCCAATGAAAATATACAGCTATCTGCATTCCGGTACGGCGGTTCTGGCGACGGATTTGCCCACACACACCCAAGTGATGAATGGGCAAATCGCCAGGCTGGCAGAACCGACAAAACAGGATTTTGCAATAGCGATGCAGGAACTGCTGGACGACGATGGACAACGTGCTGAATTAGCCAGCAAGGCCCGGGAACACATTGACCGGGAGCACAGTTATCCGGTATTCGAGGCCAGAGTAAATGATTTGTACACGCAGTTGGAGCAGCGCCGTTAATTTTTTCATGTCAGCGGATGATTACGGCACAATATTATCGAATCATCGGATGCTCCGAAGTTATTGGTTTTTATTTCGGGGCACCTCTATTATTGCAATTTTTTCTAACATCCGCCTGTAAAAATCAATGGGTTACGGCCTTGTTGATAGCGCAAAAAGCAACGGGTATTAACAGAGATGCCCTTCAACCCGGATTCCGCAGTTGACCGCTTAGAGGGTTATTAACATGTTGATGAGTATTATGTTTTATGGATGTGGAAAGCTCACCTGCCGAGTGAGTTGCTACGACGTGGATAGCATGTTGCCTTTTGCGTCTGGCCGCGTTGCAAATCGTCGCAATAGCAAGCTGTTACTCCTTAATCGCGCCTTGCCAGTCACAAAATTCAACGCACTCTACAAGCCGTTCAACTGCGGATTCCAGGTTCAATGAATAACTCCAGCGCAAGATTGCCAACGTTCAGGGAGCGTTACGACCTCATTGTGATTGGCGGCGGTATTTATGGGGCGACCCTGGCCTGGGAGGCTGCGTCCCGCGGACTTTTGGTGGCTCTGCTGGAGAAGCATGATTTCGGTAGCGCGACCTCAGCGAATAGCCTCAAGGTGATTCATGGTGGCATTCGTTATCTTCAGAGTTTGAATTTTTCACGTATCAGGGAATCCATCAGGGAGCGGCGGGCATTACTGCGCATTGCTCCACATCTGGTGTCGCCGCTGGAATGTATCATGCCCACGTATCGGGAACTCGGCAAAAGCAAACTCGCTCTCTGGAGCGGTATAAAACTTTACGACATACTCGCCTGTGACCGGAATCAGGGTCTGGATGTTGCGAAGCATATTCCTCCGGGGTCATTGCTTTCTCTCGATGAGCTACAGTCCATACTTCCCGATCAGCAAGATAAAAATATTACCGGTGGCGCCCGCTGGTACGATGCCCAGGTATTCAATTCCGAGCGGCTGGTGCTGGCCTTTCTTATGTCGGCCAGAGAACAGGGTGCGCATATCTGCAATTATGTAGAAGTGAAGAAACTTTTGGTTGAAGGTGACAGGGTCAATGGGGTTATGGCCGAGGATGTCTTTTCGCAACAATCAATCAATATTGCTGGAGATGTGGTTGTCGATTGTAGCGGTCCCTGGGTGTTGGCAGACCCGAAAATTCAACGATCGGCCACAGAAAATCGTTCGCGCCGGACGAGGGCCGTGAATCTGGTGGTGAAGCGCGATATTGTTTCCTGTGCGGTGGGAGTGAAGACCAGAATCACGGAAGGCCCCGGGAATGTCAATCGCCTGCTTTTTGTTGCCCCGTGGCGAGACGGGTGCATTATCGGTACCTGGTATTTCTCCGATACAGGAGAGCCTGAAGATCGGGAATTGACGGAGGAAGAATTGACGAGTTGCATTGCCCAGGTGAATAGTGCATTTCCTGCGTTGCACTTATGCCGGGAAGAGATAACGCGGATACATCTCGGCAGGTTGCCCGTGGAGCCTGACTCCCCTGATACGGGCGAGCCAGAGCCGCAGAAAAATTTCAAAATTGTTTCAGCTGAGGAGCAGGGGGGGGCAAAAGGGCTTTTTGGGGTGCAGGGGGTAAAATACACCACGGCACGTGATGTAGCCAAACGGGTGTTGGTGGCCGCATCAGCCGATTTGTCAAAACCACTGTTGTCATCCAAAACTCATGAAATAGCGCTCTATGGGGGCGATATTTCCGACGCAGGCACATTTTTGACTCGTTGTCGACGTCGTTTTGCCCGGTATTTCTCCGAGGAAACCACCGATCATCTGATGAAAAATTACGGTAGTCGTGTGGATGATATTGTAAGATACGTGGATGACGACCCTTCGCTTGCTGAGTGCGTGCCGGGGACCACGGACGTGATCAAGGCAGAGCTGAACTATGTCATTGATCATGAACTGGTTTGTACGCTGACAGACCTCATGCTGCGCAGGACAGACCTGGGCTCTTTCGCGATTCCACAAGATGAGACCATAGATTATTGTGCCGACTTGCTGGCGGTCCAACTGGAGTGGGACCAGGATCAAAAAGCGGAAAATGTGCAAGACTTGCTGAAAAATTATCCTGCATGGGCCAGACAAGGTGCCAAACCGGCGGCATTAAATATTCATTTGAGGAGTTAATAGAGTGGCAACAGAAGGGAAGGGGCGTGTCGCGATAACCGGCGCAACGGGGTTTCTTGGCAGTCATTTAACCGAGCGATTGTTAAAAGACGGGTATGAGGTATCCATTCTGGCGCGAGACGAAGAAAAGGCGCGTAAATTTGAGGGACGGGTGCATGACATCGTTATTGCGGATATTGCGGACAGAGCTGCTATGGCCAGGCTGGTCGAGGGTGCGGACTTCGTTATCCATTTGGTATCCAATTTTCGCACGGCGTCAGGTTCACCGGAAAGTTATCAGCAAATTAATGTAGAAGGCACAAAAGCGGTAGTGGATGCAGCAATGGCCGCAGGTGTCAAACGCTTTGTCCATTGTGCAACTATTGGTGTGCACGGTAATGTGAAATCCACTCCGGCCGATGAAAACTCACCGTATGCACCGGGTGACTTGTATCAGGAAACAAAACTGGAAGCACAGCAATATGTTGAATCGGTCATTGGCAAATCTGCGATGGAAGTTGTTATCATCCGTCCGTGCTCAATGTATGGGCCTGGTGATATGCGCATGCTGAAAATGTTCAGAATGCTGGCCAAAAAGACTTTTTTGATGATCGGTCCTTGTCAGGAGAACTTCCACGCTGTTTATATTGATGACATCGTTGAAGGATTCACTTTGGCAATGACAACAGAAAATATAGCAGGTGAAACATTCCTGATTGGTGGTGACCACTATTTGCCATTAAGAGATTATATCAAAGTCGTGGCCGATGCTGAAAATGCACCGATGCCATGGCTTAAATTCCCTTACTGGTTTTTTTACTCGGCCGCAGTGGTTGTCGAATCGATTTGTGTGCCCCTGAAAATTGAACCGCCTTTACACAGGCGACGTGTAAGGTTTTACAAAAACAATCGTGCTTTTAATATCCAGAAGGCCAGGGAGAAACTTGGCTATTCACCCAAAGTGAGTCTGGAAGACGGAATGAAACGGACCGTCGCATGGTACAAAGAAAACGGGTTTCTCTGATTCCTGCTATTACCCATGGATAAAATACAAAAACAACAAATCAAGCAGGCAACAGACTGGGATGAACTGGTTGCTACCCTGCGGGAAATAGAAAAAAGCGACTTTACTTCGCGCGACATTGAGTTGATTTTTCGGAATATTGAACGGCTCAAAAGTGAGGGTGGTTCAAAAATCGCTTTTTTGGCCAATCATACACTGGACTTGTTACCAAATTACTTAAGCATCTTTTCCGCCCTGGAAAATGTAAAAACAGAACATTATGTTGCACCGTATAATCAGTATTTCCAGGAGTTTCTGACGGAATCAAGTGGTTTACTGGAATTTGATGCAGATATTATTTACCTGGATTTATCAATTCCCGGTTTGTCGCCAAAGATAAATCACCTCTTCCTGCAGCTCGATAACGAACAGAAAAAACAGGAATTGGACCGTATTGTGGATTCAATTCAAAAATTGGCAAACCTGTCCAAACAAAAAACCAATGCAACATTACTGGTCGCCAATTTTGTACAGCCATCCTGTCCAAAGGCCGGAATTGCTGATTTTCAACTTGGTTTTGGTGAGGTCGAATGGTACACACGACTTAATTTAAAACTGATTGAACTGTTCCGGGATGATGCAAGAGTATTTGTTGTCGATAAAAATAATGTGTTGTCTCGACAAGGAAAGCTGACAAGTTCTTCTGCCAAGATGTATTACATCGCAAAAATGGAATTAAACGAACAGGCGTTATCTGAACTGTCACTGGAACTTGTTCGTTATCTCAAGGCGATTAAAGGATTAACAAAAAAATGTCTCGTACTGGATCTGGATAACACTCTGTGGGGCGGCGTTGTTGGTGAAGATGGTATTGATGGTCTGAAAATAGGAAAAGGATATCCTGAGGGCGAAGTGTTTTATGATTTGCAGGCATATTATCAATCCTTGAAACAGCGAGGTGTAATACTGGCAATCGCCAGTAAAAATAACGCAGAAGATGCAGAAGAGGTTTTTCGGGAAAAAAGTGATATGCCACTAAGCCTGGATGATTTTGCAATACGTAAAATCACCTGGAACACCAAGAACCACAGTATCGAAGAAATAGCCAATAGTTTGAATATAGGAAAAGACAGTATTGTCTTTATTGACGATAATCCTGTTGAGCGTGAATTGATCCAAAATACACTACCCGAAGTAGGCGTGCCTGACTTGCCCAGTGATCCGACGGGGTATTTAGGTGTCTTGCAACAGAAAAACTACTTTGAAAAATTGTTTATTACCGAGGAAGATACCAATAAGCTGGAGCAATATAAACAAAATGCACAACGAGAAGAATTAAAGAATGACATCAGTGACATCAATGAATTTTTAAGTGGCCTTGGTACAGTGCTTACCATGGAAATGGCAAGTGTGAAGCAACTTCCGCGTGTGCATCAGTTATTTACAAAAACGAATCAATTCAATGTAACAACCCAACGTTACGACGCCAGTAAAATTGAACAATTTATTACAGAAGATAAATGGCATTTAATGCTGTTTTCGGTTACTGATAATTTCGGCGATATGGGTACAATTGGTGTTGTATTGCTTGAACAGGGACCGGATGACATACATATTGACAGTTTCATTCTGAGTTGCAGAGCAATGGGGCGCGGTATTGAAACCGCAGTGATGAATACATTGAAACAACGTTACCTGTTGAGTGGTAATAAGCGTGTGATGACAGCAAAATTTATAAAAACACAAAAAAATAAACCCGCCGAAAAATATTTTGAGCAACAAGGGTTCTCTGTCAATGAGGTTGCTGATGACAATGAAAAAAATTATACCATTTCGGCTTCATGTGCCGAGTTATTGGCATGTCCTGAAATGAAAATGATTATTGGAGATTAATGATGGATGAACAAATAAGAGAGCTGGTTGCTGATGTGCTTGATCTCGATGAAGATAAAGTGACGGCAGCGTTGTCACCCGATGATACCGAGTATTGGGACTCAATGAATCATTTGCGTCTTGTGACTGCGCTGGAAGAAGAGTTTGATATCAAACTAACAATGGATGAAGTTCAATCCATTGAAAATGTTGGAGATATTTACGCAGTTGTTAAACGCCATAAAGGTGAGCAATGAAAGTCTTCAAGCTGCTGAAACGTTTTTTGGTGCCATCCTTTGTGGTTACGGGCACGTACTTGCTTAAATACAAATGTAAAGTCAGCCCAAAGTCTGAAGTTGACCTTTCCAGCCTTTTGAAAATTGGCAAAGGCACACAAATCAGTTCATTCTGCAAGATCAAAGCATCCAGCGGCGCAATGGTTATTGGAGAGAATGTCTCGATTGCAAACGGCTGTTTTATTTCTGCTGATGAAGGAGGGGTAGAGATTGGTGACTATTCCATGATTGGGCCCAATGTTTCGATTGTTGGCAACAACTATAAATATGATCGGCTGGATATCCCGGTTTGCCTCCAGGAGAAAACCTCAAAAGGGATCACGATCGGTCGGGATGTCTGGATTGGTGCAGGGACAGCCATTCTTGATGGTGCGAAAATCGGTAACAGTGTCATTATAGCTCCCAATTCGGTGATCTCTTCCAAAATACCGGACAATGCGGTTGTGCAAGGTAATCCTGCCAAAGTTGTTTTTAAAAGACGATAATTTCCAACGGTCTATTTCCAGATAATAATGTCAGATAATAAATGTAGCGTTATTGATTTTACGGTGACTGCCGATATGGTGGATGCTTTCGCCAGACTCTCTGGTGACTATAATTCCATGCATGTCGATCCTGAGATTGCCCGCAAATCAAGATATCGTCAGCCTGTCGTCCATGGCATGATTCCGTTCAGCTTTATCCAGTTTTTGGGGAGTGAATTTGAAGGGTATGATATTGAGTTTATCAAACTCAATACCCGATTCAGAAAACCGGTCTTTATCAATGATGCGATTAATCTGGAAATCACCTGCACCAACACAGAAAACGAAAAAAAATATAATGCGGTTTGGCGGAATAAAACGAAAAATGAAATTTTAATTACATCCAAAGGTGAATTCAGGCTTATCAACCAGACAGATTCTGCCAATAATAGTCTGGATACCTTTCTTGTCAGTGACATAACAGAGGCCCGGTACCATATTGATGATCTTCCGGATAAACGGGAGCAATTGACATTTCAGGTAACAGACTC
>JAADIL010000012.1:0-911 GCA_013151355.1 Gammaproteobacteria bacterium | reverse complement strand
CTGCCAGGGCGATATGCAACCTTTACCCGTTTTGATATCAGTTTTGATACTGGTCTATTGTCCTCTGACCAATACACGTTGACCGGTAATGTCACCAAAGTCTCAAAGGCCACCGAGATTATGGAGGCGGTGATCAGTATTGAAAGTGAGCATCCTGTGGCCAGTGGCAAAATCGAAGTCATGTTGAATCCACCACCCAAAAAAATGTTGAGTAGCCAGGAAGTAGTGAAACGGTATCGCCATTTTGGCCTGGATGAAAAAGTTGCCTTGATTACCGGTGCCAGTCGCGGAATAGGTGAAACTACCGCGAAACTTTTTGCTGCTCTTGGGGCAAAAGTTGTCATCAATTATTACCGTGGTAAAGGCGATGCAGAACACATTGTAGATGAAATAAAGGCCAGTGGCGGAGAAGCTATTGCTATCCAGTGTGATATAACCGATGAAAATTCAGTTAAAGAAATGGTCAAAACTGCCTTGCAGACGTTCAAGCGCATTGACATTCTTGTTAATAATGCGGTCAAGGATTTTACCCCAAAAAATATTACAGAGATGGAATGGGATGACTTTAATCAGGAAATCGAAGTTTCTGTGAAGGGGATGCACGCTTGTTGCCGGGAGATTATCCCGATTTTTAAGCAAAATGGTGGCGGTAAAATTATCAATCTTTCCACTGTAGCCGTCGACAATCCCGTTGCCGGCCAGAGCCGGTATATCACTGCCAAGAGTGCCGTGGCAGGATATACAAAGAGCCTGGCAAAGGAACTTCTGAAATTTAATATTCAGGCTAACCTGGTCGTTCCCAATATGACCGACACGGATCTTGTCTCTGTCATACCGGGGATGTATCGGGAGAAAATTGCGGAATCCCGACCGTATGGCCGACATGTCCGACCTGTTGAGGTTGCGCAAAG
>JAADIL010000185.1 GCA_013151355.1 Gammaproteobacteria bacterium | reverse complement strand
GAGGTATTCAGTATTGACAGCGACAGCGGTGTACTGAGTTTCAATATATCTACCAGGTTTAAAAACCCTGCTGATAGCGATGGTAATAACATCTATGTGGTGGAAATCACGGCAACGGATGGCCTTCACTCGATTGTCAGAAGCGTTACTGTCACGGTGACAATGGCCGTACTTGAAGTGAGTGTCGGTACTGCGGATATCAAAACAATCCGGTTTGAATGGCCTGCCTATGTTGATGCCACGAGTTACAAACTGCTTGTCAATCCTGACAGTGCCTCTGGTTTCAGTTTGTTGCAGAATAATTTGTCGGAGACCAGTACCACAATCACTTTACCGGTTCATCTGACCGACTGGATCAATGCCCGCTATATCCTCGAAGCGTATGATGTCTCCGGCAACAAGTTGACGGAATCCGCTCCCGTGAGCATCACAGCAATGATGCTAAGCAGTATTGGTTATGTCAAGGCCAGCAATACCGAGGCAATTGACCGGTTCGGTAGTGCCGTGAGTCTGTCCAGCGATGGCAACACGCTGGCGGTGGGGGCATTCTGGGAGGACAGTGTTGCCACTGCTGCTTGTACCGGTAGCAGTTGCAGTGGCGAGAACGACAATATGGCAGGTGATTCCGGGGCAGTCTATGTGTTCAGTCGCAATAGCAATATTTGGGTACAGCAGGCCTATGTCAAAGCCAGTAATACCGAGACAGGTGACTGGTTCGGCCGCACTGTGAGCCTGTCCGGCGATGGCAACACGCTGGCGGTGGGGGCAGACAGGGAGGACAGCGCTGCCACCGGCATCAGTACTGATGCCAATGGTGAAAATGACAATACGGCAGAGAATGCCGGGGCAGTCTATGTATTCAGCCGCAGCGATGGCGTCTGGAGCCAGCAGGCCTACGTCAAGGCCAGCAATACCGGGGCAAGTGACTCTTTTGGCGAGGTCGTGAGCCTGTCCACCGACGGTAACACGCTGGCAGTGGGGGCATCCGGAGAGGATAGCGCTGCCATCGGCATTAGCACCAGTGGTGAGGATGACAATACGGTAGAGAATGCCGGGGCAGTCTATGTATTCAGCCGCAGCGATGGTGTCTGGAGCCAACAGGCCTACGTCAAGGCCAGCAATACCGGGGCAGGTGATGGATTCGGCGGTGCCGTGAACCTGTCTGGTGACGGCAACACGTTGGCGGTAGGGGCACTCGGAGAGGATGGTGCTGCCGGTAACTCCGGGGCAGTTTATGTATTCAGCCTCAGTAGCAATGTCTGGAGCCAGCAGGCCTATGTCAAGGCCAGCAATGCCGGGGCAGGTGACGAGTTTGGCTTTGCCGTGAGCCTGTCCGATGATGGCAACACGCTGGCAGTAGGGGCCAGGAAAGAAGATAGTGCCACCACTGGCATCAGCACCGATGGTAGTGGCGAGGTCGACAATACGGCAGATAGTTCCGGGGTGGTCTATGTGTTCAGCCGCAGCAGCAATGCCTGGAGCCAACAGGCCTACGTCAAGGCCAGCAATACCGGGGAAGGTGACCAGTTCGGCGGTGCCGTGAGCCTGTCCGGCGATGGCAACACGCTGGTGGTGGGGGCAGATAATGAGGACAGCGGTGCTGTTGGCATCAGTATCGATGGTAGTGGCGAGGCTGGCAACACGACAGATAACTCCGGGGCAGTCTATGTGTTCAGCCGCAGTGGTGGTATCTGGAGCCAGCAGGCCTATGTCAAAGCCAGCAATACTGGATGGATTGACAATTTCGGTGAAGCCGTGAGCCTGTCCATCGATGGTAACATGCTGGCGGTGGGGGCTCCCTTGGAGAGCAGTGCCGCCACTGGCATCAGCACTGGTGGTAGTATCAACAATTCGGCAAGTGGCGCAGGCGCGGTGTATCTGTACTGAGTTGGGGCTCGCGGGTTTACGCTGCTGTTAATGTCAAAACAAGGGGACATAATACTTAATTGCTACTCATATAATAATTATGCTCTGTCCCCTGTTTCCCTGATGATGACTGCGCCAGTGGAGAACATTCGGCATTGCCGCAACTGCAATGCTGCCATGGTTGTTGCTATCATCAAGGTTGACGGAGAAGAGAAAAAACCCGGTATCAGCCCCGGACTGTCCCTCCGAACCCTGGAAATTAAAACAAAGGGCACGTTTATTATGATCATTGCTATTCCCCGTGAAATTCGCAGACTGGAAGGCCGTGTCGGATTGACCCCGGCAGCAGCCGGGCAACTGGTGACACAAGGCCACGAGGTGCTGGTGGAACAGAGTGCTGGTGTGCTGAGTGGTTATTCCGATGATGCCTACCGGGCAGTGGGAGTGACGCTGGTGAAAAATGCTGCTGCGGTTTACGGTCAGGCGGAGATGGTTGTCAAAGTCAAAGAGCCGCAGCCGGAAGAGGTGGCGATGTTGCGCGAGGGCCAATTGTTGTTCTCGTATTTGCATCTTGCCGCCGAGCCGGAATTGATGCTGAGTTTGCAGAAAAGCGGGGTTACTGCTGTGGCGTTTGAAACGGTGGAGACCGATCAACGGCAATTACCTTTATTGGCACCGATGAGCGATATTGCCGGGCGGGTGGCCGTGCAGGTGGGCACACATTTGCTGCATCAGCCCCAGGGCGGGCGCGGTATTTTACTGGGCGGCGTGCCTGCGGCGGAGCGTGGCAGGGTGGTGGTGCTGGGAGCAGGCGTGGCAGGCGGTAATGCAGCACTGCTGGCAGCGGCCATGGGCGCAGAGGTGACAGTGTTTGATCTCAATCGCGACAAGCTGGCACAGATGCGCGCGCTGGGCGATAATGTGACGGGTTTGCATCCTTATCCTGATGCACTGCACGAGGCGGCACTGAATGCTGATTTGCTGATCGGCGCAGTGCTGGTGACGGGTGAGCGCGCGCCGCATCTGGTGAGTGCAGATACCGTGGCCGGGATGCACAAAGGCAGTGTGATTATTGATATTTCTGTGGATCAGGGCGGTTGTATCGAGACGACACGGCCCACAGACTACACCGATCCCACATTTGTGGTGGATGGCGTGATTCATTTTGGTGTCACCAATATGCCTGGTGCCGTACCGCGCACGGCATCGCAGGCTCTGTCGGCAGCATTGACCCCCTGGGTGTCCCGTCTGGCGCAGGCAGGCTGGCAACAAAACCCGACGTTGGCACGTGGTATCAATGTACAAAACGGGGAAGTAGTGCATCCGGCACTGAAACAGGTAACATAACGCTTCCCGGATTTATCAGTGGATGGCGACCGTGGCACACGTAAAAACATCGATTTCAAAGAGTAAGCAAAAAAACAGTACCCCCCTGGCTGCGCATATGATTCGCGGTCTGCGTGAGGGCGCGTTGATCATTTTCGGCACGACGGCCCTGTATTTGCTGGCTTCGCTTGGCACCTACGACGCGCAGGACCCGGGCTGGTCGCACAGCGAAACGGGCAATACCATCGTCAATGCGGGTGGTGTGGTGGGCGCGTGGTTCGCTGATATTTTCCTCTTTTTGTTTGGTTACCTCTCTTACCTGGTGCCGGTGGGGGTCGCTTATCTGGGCTGGTTGCTGTTCACGGGGCGCAAACAGTCGGAAGCGGCGTTTGATCTGCGTCATGGCACACTGCGCACGGTGGGGTTTTTTCTCACTTTAGGAGCAGGTACAGGGTTGGCCGAACTGCATTTTGCTGATTTCGCGCATTTGCCGGTGGGCCCTGGCGGTGTGCTGGGCGATGTGGTGGGCTCGGGGCTGGTGAGTGTTGTGAATCCTCTGGGTGGCACACTGTTTTTACTCGCATTGTTTCTCACGGGTGTGACCCTGCTTACCAGTCTGTCGTGGTTATGGCTGATGGATGCCATCGGGCGCGCTACCCTGAATATCATTACCCGTGTACGTGAAGGATTCCTCAATCTGCGCGATGAAATCGCTGGTCGCCGTGCACGCCAAAAACGCGAAGTTTCCATCAAAATTGATCAGGGCAAGGTAGCCGCGCGCAAGCCTCTGCGTATTGAGCCGGTCATCAAACCGGTAGCCAAGGTCTCGGTGCGGGAAGAAAAAGAACGGCAGGTACCACTGTTTGATATGCCGGTGGAAGGTGGTTTACCGGCATTGTCCCTGCTGGACCCGGCTGAGTCACGCAAGGCTGATGTGTCTACCTCGGCGCTGGAGGCCATCTCCCGGCAAGTGGAACTGAAACTGGCGGATTTTGGCGTGGAGGCGCAAGTGGTAGAAGTGCACCCCGGCCCGGTGGTGACACGTTACGAGCTGGATCTTGCGCCAGGCCTCAAGGTGAGCAAAATTTCCAACCTGGCCAAGGATCTGGCGCGCTCGTTATCGGCTATCAGCGTGCGTGTGGTGGAGGTGATTCCGGGTAAATCTACCATCGGCCTGGAATTGCCCAACGAACACCGCGAAATTGTGCGCCTGTCTGAAATCATCAAATCAGAACAATACGAAAAAGCGAATTCACCGCTGACCCTGGCGCTGGGTGTGGATATCTCCGGCAACGCCGTTGTGGCCGACCTGGCTAAAATGCCTCACCTGCTGGTGGCAGGTACCACCGGTTCGGGCAAATCCGTGGGCCTTAATGCCATGGTACTGAGTGTGTTGTACAACGCCACGCCTGGTGAGGTACGCATGATCATGATTGACCCCAAGATGCTGGAACTGTCGGTGTACGAAGGTATTCCGCATTTGTTGGCTCCTGTGGTCACCGACATGAAAGAGGCCGCCAATGCGTTGCGCTGGTGTGTGGCAGAAATGGAACGACGTTACAAACTCATGGCGCACATGGGTGTGCGTAACGTGGTCGGTTTCAATCGCAAGGTGAACGATGCTATTGAAGCGGGTGAGCCACTCAAGGATCCCTTTTTCAAGCCCATCATGGAAGGTGACGAAAAATTCCTGGAACCCATGTCGCAGATCGTCGTTGTTGTGGACGAACTGGCCGACATGATGATGACTGTGGGTAAAAAGGTAGAAGAGCTCATTGCCCGCCTTGCCCAAAAAGCCCGTGCTGCCAGTATGCATCTGATCCTGGCGACGCAACGTCCTTCGGTGGATGTGCTCACCGGACTGATCAAAGCCAACATTCCTACCCGCATGGCTTTTCAGGTGTCGGCCAAAGTGGATTCACGTACTATTCTTGATCAGGGCGGTGCCGAGCAGTTGCTGGGTCATGGCGATATGCTTTACCTGCCACCGGGCACCAGTATTCCCACCCGTATACACGGTGCGTTTGTGTCGGATGCCGAAGTGCATCGCGTTGTAGCCGACTGGCGAAGCCGGGGCGAACCTCAATATATCGACGAAGTGCTGGAAGGCCCGGCGGTTGGTACTGACATGGGAGGTATGCCGGGCGAAACTGACGATAATGTCGAGATGGATGCTCTCTACGACGAAGCCGTGCGTATTGTTACCGAAACCCGCAAGGCCTCTATTTCCAGTGTGCAGCGCCGTTTACGCATTGGTTACAACCGTGCTGCGCGTATGGTGGAAGAAATGGAACGTGCCGGTGTGGTGGGGCAGGTGCAAACAAATGGTTCGCGTGAAGTGATTGCGCCGCCACCGCCTGCGGATTGATATTTTGGTAATGGCTGTAATCGTAATGCACAAACCACATATTGGACAATGATAACGATGTCAACACTCAATAAATCAATAGTCAGGAAAGTTAAGTTAACAGAAGAAAAAACGGATTATAGCTATTGGATAAACCAGTCTGCCGGAGCAAGGCTCGCTGCTTTGGAATCAATAAGAAACGAATACAATAACTGGAAATTTCATGATCAATCAGGATTTCAAAGAGTTTATCGAGTTATTAAACAAACATAAGGTTAAATATCTGGTTGTTGGTGGATATGCTTTGGCGTTTCACGGGCATCCACGGTATACAAAAAATATTGATTTTTGGTTGTGGGTTGACAAGACAAATGCGGAGCGTGTTATGCGTGTATTGCATGATTTTGGGTTTTCATCTCTTGGGCTTGGCGAAGAAGATTTTTTAAAGCCGGGTTATGTAGTGCAGCTTGGCCAACCGCCGGGTCGTATAGATTTATTGACTAGCGTAACAGGCCTTGATTTTGAAAAATGCTATGCTTCCAAAGTGCATATTACTATTCAGGGAACTGAAGTTGATTTCATAGACCTGGATAATTTTAAGAAAAATAAAAAAGCGGTCGGCAGATACCAGGATCTTGCTGACCTGGAAAATTTGAAATGACTTTGTGTATTGAAAATAAAAAAGTTTCGCCTTTTTTGAAAATTGTTATAACGAGAGCAGCGCTGTTTTTTCTGTCATTGTTTATTGCTCCGTTGTCTGCTGGCCCGGCCGCTGATCGCCTCAATGATTTTTTTGCCAAAAAAGGCGCCATGCGTGCTGATTTTGTGCAGACAGTGCAGGGTGCAGCCTTTGTTCAACCAGAAGAATCACGCGGTACGTTGTTGATGCAGCGTCCAGGAAAGTTTCGCTGGGACTATCGCCTGCCCTATGAACAACAAATTATTGCCGATGGTAAACAGCTGTGGATTTATGATGTGGACCTGGAGCAGGTCATCGTCAAACCGCTGGACAAAGCGCTGGGCGATACCCCGGCGTTATTGCTGAGTGGTGATGGCGGGGTGACGCAACGCTTTGACATCAAGGAATTGCCGGATCGGGATGATGGTTTGTTATGGGTGCAGTTGCTACCCAAACAGGCGGATACTGGTTTTACCACCGTGAAACTCGGTTTTGACCAGCAATATCTGCGCAGTATGGAACTGGTGGATGGTTTTGAGCAGGTTACAAAGCTGATTTTCAACAATGTTGAAACAGGGATTACGTTACCGGTTGGTACCTTCGTTTTTGTGCCCCCCAAAGGTGTCGATGTTATTGGCGGGAAAGAAGAGGGAAGATAAAAAGGGAGCGTGCAATGTTCCATTTTTTCCGTTCCTCCTTTCCTGTTATTCATGTCCGATCTCTTTTCTCAATCCGATGACCCGTTGAGCCATCCTCTGGCCGACCGTATGCGTCCACGTGAGTTATCGGAATATTGCGGACAGTCGCATTTGCTGGCAGAGGGAAAACCGCTGCGTCTGGCTATCGAATCAGACAAGCTGCACTCCATGGTGTTTTGGGGACCACCAGGCACAGGTAAAACCACGTTGGCGAGGATGATCGCACGACGTGCGGCGGCAGAATTTATCAGTCTTTCGGCGGTACTCTCGGGTGTAAAAGATATTCGTGCTGCCATTGACATGGCGCAACGCTTGCGTAATGAACAGGGCCGAGCCACAGTGTTGTTTGTGGACGAGGTGCATCGCTTCAACAAATCCCAGCAAGATGCCTTTTTGCCCTTTGTGGAAGATGGCACGGTGACCTTTATTGGTGCCACCACGGAAAACCCCTCGTTTGAATTGAACAATGCACTGTTATCACGGGCACGGGTGTACGTGCTCAAATCTCTGAGTGTTGACGAAATTCGTGCCGTGATTGATCGTGCTTTAACGGATACGGAAAGTGGCCTGGGTGAGCGCAATTTGCAGGTCGATGATGCCTTGCGTGATGCATTGGCGCAGGCTGCCGATGGCGATGCACGTCGTGCGCTCAACTTGCTGGAGATCGCTGCTGATCTGAGCGAGCCTGATGAGCAGGGCGAAGAGCGCATGACTGAAGCGTTGTTAACAGAAGTGCTGGCTGGTGGGCTGCGTCGTTTTGATAAAGGTGGCGAGGCTTTTTATGACCAGATTTCCGCGATGCATAAATCGGTACGTGGCTCTAACCCCGATGCGGCATTGTACTGGATGACCCGTATGCTGGATGGTGGTTGTGATCCTTTGTACGTCGCGCGCCGCATTGTGCGCATGGCCTCGGAAGATATCGGTAATGCCGACCCGCGTGGTTTGCAACTGGCGCTCAATGCCTGGGATACACAGGAACGGCTGGGTAGTCCCGAAGGCGAGCTGGCGCTGGCACAGGCCGTGGTATATCTTGCCTGCGCACCCAAGAGCAATGCCGTATATTCAGCTTTTAATACGGTCATGCGTGACGTGCGCAATGAAGGCTCGCAGGAGGTACCGTTACACCTGCGTAATGCACCGACAAAATTGATGAAAGACCTGGACTACGGCAAGGAATACCGTTATGCCCACGACGAGGCCGATGGCTTTGCCGCAGGTGAGAAATACTTCCCGGAGGCTTTGGGGGAGCGGGTATACTATTATCCTGTAGAGCGCGGGCTGGAAATAAAAATTGGCGAACGTCTGAACTATTTGCGCAAATTGAACCGGGATGCGCCGGGCAAATGAAATCAAATATTAATATGCAGGGAGTTTTGCACTCATGCAGACGCTAGCAATTGCAGCGGGTGGTGCTGTTGGTGCATTGCTGCGTTTCTGGATGTCTAACGGTATTTATACGTTAGTGGGACGTACTTTTCCCTACGGGACATTGGCGGTTAACGTGTCAGGTTCTTTGTTGATGGGTTTGTTATATGTATTACTGGTAGATAAACTGGTTTTGGGGCCACACTGGCGGGCGGCATTGTTAGTGGGGTTACTGGGTGCCTTCACCACCTTTTCCACGTTCTCTATCGAGACGCTTAATCTGGTGGAAGAGGGTGAGGTTATCAAGGCATTGTTGAATGTGCTGCTCAGTGTGGTGTTGTGTCTCGGCGCTGCCTGGGTTGGTGTATTGGCCGGGAGGTCGTTATGACGACTATTGAAATGACCAGTATCGATGTCACGGTGGTGCGTGTTTACCTTACTGAGGCCGAGGCGCATTTACAGACCCTGCTCAAGCGACTCAATGATTGGGGCAAGGTACGTG
>JAADIL010000075.1 GCA_013151355.1 Gammaproteobacteria bacterium | reverse complement strand
GATCTTATCGCCAAAGACCGTCTACTGGTGGTGGAAGGTGAAGTGAGCCTGGATGATTACACTGGCGGCCTGAAAATGAGCGCCAACAAAATCTACGATATTGATCATGCCCGCGAGGCCTTTGCTCGTCAGCTGGTGCTGACAGTGGATCAGCAAAAGGCGGGTAATGGTTTTATTCGCGGATTGAGCGAAGTGCTTGATCCCTACCGCCAGGGGCACTGCCCGGTACGTGTGGATTACCGGCAAGCCGGTGCTGTTGCGCAGATTCAACTGGGTGCGGGTTGGCGTGTGCGGCCCACTGATGAGCTGATGCGGCGGCTGGATGAGCTGGTGGGGAGGGAGCAGGTGCGGGTGGAGTATTAAAACAACAGAGAAAAGAGGCAAGAGAAAAAAGAAAAGGGTAGTATACGGTTCACTTTTATCTTTCCCCTTTGTCTCTTTCACTTTGAATGTCTATGAACCTGAACTTTTTAGAATTTGAACAGCCCATCGCCGAGCTTGAAGCCAAGATCGAAGAACTGCGTTATGTGGGCTCCGATGCCGAAATTAATATCTCGGAAGAAATCAGTCGCCTGCAAGGCAAAAGCCGTGAGCTTACCGAAAGCATTTTTTCCAACCTGAATCCCTGGCAAGTATCGCAGATGTCGCGCCACCCCCAGCGCCCCTACACGCTGGACTACATCGAACGTATTTTCACCGACTTTCAGGAATTACACGGTGATCGTGCCTTCGCTGATGACCGGGCCATCGTCGGTGGTGTAGCACGACTGGATGGCAAACCGGTGATGGTCATTGGCCAGCAAAAAGGTCGTGGTACCACTGAAAAGCTCAAACGCAACTTCGCCATGCCACGCCCTGAAGGTTATCGCAAGGCATTGCGCCTGATGGAAATGGCCGAGCGTTTCAAAATGCCTGTCCTCACTTTTATCGACACTCCCGGTGCCTATCCCGGTATCGACGCCGAAGAACGTGGTCAGAGTGAAGCTATCGCACGTAACCTGTTTGTCATGTCGCAACTCAAAACCCCGATTATCTGCACCGTTATCGGTGAAGGTGGTTCCGGTGGCGCATTGGCCATTGGTGTGGGTGACCGTGTATTGATGTTGCAATACGGTACATATTCGGTTATTTCCCCCGAAGGTTGTTCCACTATTTTGTGGAAGAGTGCCGAGAAGGCATCCGATGCGGCTGTGGCCATGGGCATTACCTCGGAGCGATTGAAAGAGCTGGGGCTGATTGATCAAATTGTTGCGGAACCATTGGGTGGAGCGCATCGGGATATGGATGCGGTGGCGTTGAATCTTAAAAATGCCTTGTGTGAAAATCTGGATGTGCTGGAAAGCATGCCACTGGATGAATTGCTGGACAATCGATATGAACGGTTGATGGCGTACGGGAATTTTGAGGAGACTTGAGGTTGGCAGGGTGGTTTTTTCAGGGGCCTGGATGGTGCCCTTTTCGTTTCAGCAGACCTTTGTTCATTCACGTCAATTTTTTGGTATCCGTTTATAAAAAAATCAATGAGTCATGGTCTTGTTTGTAGCGCAAAAAGTAATAAACCCGAGGTGCCCTGGCCTCGCTTGTCCTCTCGTCATACTGCGGATAGCTCTCTAACGGTATTTTTCCTTTTTTTATGAACCCGGTTTAATTGAGAATACCTTCCTGGTACTGGCGGCTCATATTTTTTGAAAAGAATTGAGGGTTTGTTCCTGATTCACATTAAAGCGGTATTTTTCGATGGAATCTGCCTGAATTGTGTGATCTTGACTTTATTCCGCAAAAAAAGTGGGTGTATCTGTGCGGAAATGGTCATTTTACCTTAAGTTTCTACTTTAAAAACCGGAATTTGGTGGTAAAATAATTCTCCCGGGATTTGACACTTTGTCACGGTATAATTGCCGTATTGTGTCCAGAGCCCCGGATATGCCAATGCAGGGCGTGTTTTGCAACGAAACGAACAATGACTTCCATCGCGAGAAGTATAACGCAGCAAACTTTAAGTGCGTTTGAGGTACTCCCTTCCCGGGGCTGGCTGCATATGACGGTCATGCTGTGACAGAGTATGTAGAGGGATTCAATTGTTTTGATGGTTCCGTTCGTGTCTGAAAAAGCGCTGGATAGCAACAGGTGTTTCAGGTGAGGCGAAGAGAAGTTTGGTGATTTTGAACGGACTGACGGGATTGCCAGAACAGTTGAACTCTCCCCAAATGCTTTTGGGGCTAAACGGATGTTTTTGAGTGAGCCGGGTGAAGTAGGCGTCGTACTGGTCGATAGATAGTAAGATAAACCACAACACAGGACATTCAGCGTGTACGAGAATTTTTATCAGCTGCGAGCCAAACCCTTCCGTCTCAGTCCCGATCCGGGCTTTTTTTTCGCCAGTCGTGGTCACAAACGTGCCCTGGCGTACTTGCGTTACGGGCTGAGCCAGGCTGAAGGGTTTGTCGTCATCACCGGTGCACCGGGTACGGGTAAAACTACTCTGGCACAAATTCTCTTGCAAGAGATGGATCAATCCGATGTGGTGGTCGCCCATCTGACCACAACCCAGCTTGAAGCTGACGAAATGCTGCGCATGGTAATGGCCTCTTTTGGCTTGCGCTACGAAGGTCAGGACAAGGCCGGTCTGCTGAAAACCCTGGAAGCTTTTTTTATGGCCCGTTCTCGCGAACGCAAACGGGTATTGCTGGTGGTGGACGAGGCACAAAATCTGCCTGCGCGTTCGCTTGAAGAATTACGTATGCTTTCCAATCTGCAAGTGGGTGAGCAAGCATTGCTGCAGACCTTTCTGCTTGGCCAGGTGCAATTTCGTCAGATGCTGGATCACCCGGACCTGGAACAACTTCGCCAACGTGTGATTGCGAATTATCACCTCAGTGCTTTGGGTGAAGATGAATGTCAGAATTATGTGGAAAGTCGTTTGGCGCATGTGGGCTGGAATGATGACCCACATTTTACTGATGAAGCGTTTGAGATTATCTACCGATACACTGAGGGGGTGCCACGACGCATCAACATGTTGTGTGATCGGGTCTTGCTGTTCAGCGGCCTCGAAGAGCGGCATACGATTGATGCAGATGTACTGCATGATGTCACCGATGAATTACAAAGCGAAATTTCCGGCAGACCCATTGCCCGGCCCGCAAAAACAAATACGGAAGTGTTGCCTGATGTTGTTTCTACCGGGACAAAGGATGCAACAAAAGAGACACATCAATCGGTAAACAGTGTACCTGAAACAGATTTTGCTGATTCTGTTCCCGAACAGGATACCAAAACCAAAACCGATAAACCGGACGTTAGTCCGCCGCGTGAACCCGCAACCGTGAGTCCCGATGAAAGTCATGCTGTGGCCGTTTCCTTTCCGGAAAGTGGTGTCATGATGGATCGTGTTGTACCCGATGACGGATGGATGCAGCATGTGGCGCAGGCGCAACCGGATAATATTGAAACGGATGACAGCAATAACAATGAGCCTGCAGAAATGGAGCGCTTTCGGGTTATTACCGGTGGCAGAGAGGCTGCTATAGACATTGTAGACACATCCGAAACGGTGGTGATAGAACCTCCTCCTTCCTCTGTCGATTCACCTTTACCGGATGTAGTGGTGCCCCTGCCGGATGCGATGGCGTCCCTGCCGGATGCGCCGGGCGATACCCGGGAAGTTGTGTTGCGCAAAATTTTGCGTTTGGTATTGGCCTTCCACCGTTCGCCACGCAGCTTCCCGGGGCTGGATGATCCCACCCAGCCTCTGCCCAAAGGCATCAAGGATATTTTGGAATTGGCGATTGCTGAAGACCATGTGTTATCGGGTTTACGCCAGATTGCCGTGATGGGTATTTCACCGGCCATGCTGCGAGCAGCTGTACGTTTCTTTGTCCGTCGTGTGTTGTTTTTACCGGGTGGAGATGATTTCCGCGTATTCGGTCTTGCAGCGGGCGCAAGCTTGACAGAGGTGGAGACACATTATGATTTGTTGATGAAATTATTGCGCCAGGACAGAAAGGCCAATGATGAAAGTGGTGTATCACGAGTAGGTGCAGCATATGAACGTTTGTGCCGTTCCGAAATAACATCACCATCACGCCCGGAAGAACTCGCGAAAGATCCGGGAGATATCGAGGATGTTGAAGAAGAACTGGATCTGGATTTGTCACCCCCGATGGGTCACGGTGTTAGTTCAGGGCTGCGTCCCCCGCCTGTAAATGCGGGTGAAATGGTCGCCAGTGACACTCGCACAGCACCCACTGCTCGCAATGTGATATTGATTGTTGGTGTTGTGGTTATTGTATACCTGACCCAAATCAAAATTACAGGAGACGCTGCACCGGAACCGGGCGTTGATTTGCCGGATGCACCAGTGGTCGCAACAGTACCCGCGGTGGAACCGGTTACTGCTTCCGTAGTGGCGCCCGTTAATAAAACCACCAGTGAAGACGTGGTGGTATCGGAAATAGCACAGGCAGCTTTAGCATCAAAGGTTGCCGGGGAAGAGGCGGCAAGGGTGGCAGCGCAGGCTGATGCGCTTGCAAAAGCTGTGGCAGCTGCCAAGGCAGAGGAAGCTGCCAAAAAAGCAGAGGCCGAAGCACAGGCGGTGGAGTTAAGAGCAGCAGCGGTCGCCAAACGTCAGCGTGAGGCTGAAGTCAGGGCACAGGCTGACGCGCGGGCAAGGGCAAAAGCTGCCGCAGAAGCCAAAGTTGTGGCTAAAGCGAAGGCCGAAGCACAAGCGGCAGCTGAAGCAAAAGCCAGGGCACAAGCAAAGGTAAAAGCGGCGGCAGAGGCTAAAGCGATGGCAGAAGCCAAAGCGCAGGCGACCGCGCAGGCTGAAGCATCAGCTGGATTGATCAGTTCTGCAAGCCTGGACAAAATGCTCACGGTATTTACTGCGGCATATCAGGCCGGCGATTTGGACAAACTGCTGAGTTTGTATTCGCCAGTGGTGCGTACTGACAAGTTTATTGATATCGCCGGTGTGCGTGGTGAATATCAAACATTGTTCAAAAACAGCACCGGGCGTAGCGTGCAATTTAAAAATATGAGTTGGGAACAGAAAGCCGGTTATGCGCGCGGCAGTGGGCAGTACACGATTTCGGTGAAGGGCAGAGACGGGCAACCTGCATATGAAGAGAGTGGGGATGTGACGCTACAAGTGGAAAGTCATTCCGGTGAGTTACAAATTATTCGTTATTACACGTCTGGCACCGTGCTGACCGAGCATGCGAAAACGCAACCTGCAACGGGAGGCATTGATGCAGACAAAGCGAACGCAGGCACGAGTTCCTTTGGCCGTATTTCAGAAAAGGAACTGAATGCTTTATTGAGCACGCTTGTTAATACTTATGCGGCAGGTGATATTACAGCCTTTATGCAGCTTTTCGCAAAAGATGCCCAAACCAGTGATCGGGCCACGGTGAAGGGTATTCGGGAGGATTATGTCGGGTTGTTTAATAGCACCTCATTCCGGACGATTGCCTTTAAGGAAATGCAGTGGACGTGGGATGGTGATATCGCCCGGGGTGAAGGTATCTATAATGTTGAAGTGCAGGCCAATGGTCAAAATAAACGTGATCATTATCAAGGTCCGCTCTGGGTCCAGATAGAACGCAGAGAAGGTGCAATACGGATTACCCATTTTGCGTTCTCTGAATACAAAGGTTGAGGAGGCGTGACAAAATAACCTGGACACCTTGCTTGTCTATCCTTCCGTCTTCCGCGTTGCACAAAGGGTTACATACAGCGAGTATGCGCCCCTTCGTGCGCCTCGGAATACGAAACGATATCCTGCGCAATCTGCCCAGGTTATTTTGCTGCACCTCCTGAACAAAAAACGGATAAAACGACTACGTGATTTGTGCACCACCAACACAGTAATGTATATTCGGCGCACGGTCGGTTATATTTCTGGAGGAACAAGATGAAAAAATTGTTTATTGCAGTGTTTGTTGGTTTGGCACTGAGCAGTTTTGCTTTTGCTGGCGAGGAAATTCAATTGGCTGCAGCGATTGGCGCGGGTGCCAGTACAACCGCCCCGGAGCCAGCGGCAGACGCGGGTGCTGCGACTACCGGTGCGGGTACGGAAGCTGGCAGTGCAGCAACGTCGGCAGCGGCGATGGGTACTGGTAGCATGGTGGCTATTGGTGCATTGGCGGCAGGTGCGATTGCCGCCCTTGCAAGCTCCGGCGGCGGTTCCAGCACTTCAAATCATTAATCGTTTTTACAGGATGTAATACTAACGCCTCTGGCCCGTGTGGCCAGGGGCGTTTTTGTGTTATTACGTGCCCATTCCTTACCTTTGATTTGCCCGATGACTGCGTCAAAAGTGCGCATTTACACTGCAAATTCCGTATTTTTTCCTTCTTTTCGAACAAATCAAAGGCAATCCAGACAGTGACTGATATTTAAAAAGTCAGGCCGGGTAGTTGCCTTCTGGGTATATCTTTTGAATTCAACTGTGAGTAGCACTTACGAAAAACAATGACATGGCTGACTGGCAAGAATGTAAAGGTACTTTGTTGTGTGCTGTGTTGTGGACAGGCAGTCTGCCAGTGTATGCCGCATCGTTGAACACCCCCACTCAAACAGGGCAAACCGGCCTGGTGAATATGCCAACGGCACGAGTGGCAGAGGATGGCACGCTGCGTTTTGGCTTCAGCCGGTTTGAACCCTACAAGGCTTTATGGAGCAGTTTGAGTGTCTTTCCACGACTGGAGCTGGGCGCGCGGTACACCTCGGTGAGCCATACCCGGGGATTGACAAATCCCAACTTCGGCACGTTTAAAGACAAGGCCTTCGATGCCAAACTGTTGCTGCTGCAAGAAGGACATTATTTTCCGGCAATCAGCATCGGTACCCGGGATTTTCTGGGTACCCGGGTGTTTGACGCGGATTTTGTAGTGATGAGCAAGCAGTTTGGTTCGGTGGATATCAGTCTGGGCCTGGGGCGGGGACGTCTTGAGGGTGGTTTTGGAGGTTTGCAATACCAGCCTGCCTGGGCATCGGGTTTTGATCTGGTTTATGAATACGATGTCACAGATTATGCCAATGATCGTTTTGCTGCCACCAGTGGTGCAATCGACCGCAAGGGTGGGGATACCTTTTCCATCGGTTATCGTCAGGGCTGGCTGGGTGGACGGTTGACCTGGCAGGGCGAGGATGTGGGGTTCAACACCTATGTTTCCATTCCGTTGATGCAGCGTGAATTTATCCCCAAACTGGATGAGCCTCCACCGTTTACGGCAAAGACTGAGCGATCAGATGCGGCGACATGGCGTGATTCTTCCAAACCTCGTGAACGGCTGATTACTGCCCTGGAGCAGCAGGGTTTTCGTAATGTGCAAATGTTTCTGGCGGGACGAGAACTGCACACAGGCTTTGCTCACCGACGTATCTCGCTGGTGGCGCGTGCCACAGGCCGTGCGTTACGTACTGTGTTGTCGTTGGGTCCGCGTGATCTCGATGTTATTCACATCACCTTTTTTACATCCACGGATCTGGCGCTGGTCACGTACGCTTTTCATGATTTACCGTTGCTGGAACATTTTTTTGCTGGCGGAGCTACCTACGGCGAATTGCTCAAAGGAATGACGGTCAGTTACAGCAGTCCTGATACAGCGAGACGCCTGGCTGAGGTGCCCGTTCTCACTGCGGGTCAGACGCCTATTCCCGAAAAGACAAAATCCTTCGAACACTTTCAGTGGGTACCCAATGAAGAAGGTCATGCCCTCAGTTTGCGTCGTGAGAGCCGTGCCCTGGACCGGACGCGTATTATTCCTTTTAACGCCGGTATCTATTTCAACGATGCTAATGGTGCGTTGCGTTACGAAACTTTTGCGCTGGCAACCTGGAGCCAACAGCTGGGTCGGGGTCTGTTCGTGGAAAGCGGGCTGCGTCTGCGTTTGCTGGAAGATGTCAGCAAAGTAGCAGATCGTTCCAATAGCGTGTTGCCTCATGTGCGTTCCGATGTGGGCGATTATACGCGTGATGGTGATTTTATCCTTGATCACCTGCTGCTGAACCAGTATTTGCAATTGCGGCCGCGTTTTTACGCCCGGGCTTCGGCGGGGTATTACGAACGAATGTTTGCGGGAGTGGGAGGGCAGTTGCTGTATTTTTCCAGATCCAGTCCCTGGGCCATTGATCTCAGCGTGGATGCTCTGCGTCAGCGCAACACCGATGGTGATTTTGGTTTTCGTGATTACCGTACCACCACGGCCATTGCTGCCGTGCACTATCGTCTGCAACAGCAGGGTCTGACCTTCACTCTGCGCGGCGGGCGTTTTCTGGCCAGGGATGTCGGCGTGCGTTATGAAATACAACGCCGTTTTCGCTCCGGTGTGCGCATTGGTGCCTGGTATACGGTCACGGACGGGAGGGACATTACCTCGCCGGGCAGTCCCGATGACCCGTATAATGATAAAGGTATTTTCCTTTCCATCCCCTTGGGGAGCATGTTGACCCGGGATACCCAGGCCACCGCGCGCTTTGCTGTTTCGCCGTGGACACGCGATGTAGGGCAGATGGTAAAATCTCCCGGTGATTTATACACTATTGTGGAAGATCCGTTGTTATTCGACTGGAGTGGCCGTCACTTGTTGTCGGATTTCCATCAATAAAAAGAGCGATGAATGAGCGTTATCGGTAAAAACTCATCAATCAAGAGTCATCGCTGAAAGTAAAATAATAAAACTGTTTTACGGAGTGAAAGCATTATCGTGTTTATTGATTTACGAACAAATTTTTTGATTGTCGCCGGGCATAACGGCGTCGCGATATTCTGCGCACTGTTTTTCCTGCTGGTTTCAGCGATATCGCTGGCTGCTGTGCCGACGGCTGAACAGATGCAAATGCTGGGTCAGTTGCCTCCCGAACAGCAAGAGGAGTTGTTGCAAACCCTCAAAAAGACACCCGATATCGACAAAGTCACGCCGTTGGAACAGCCCGAAGTTGTTGTACCACTGTCCGTGGAGGAAGACAGCGTTACGGAACCCGCAGGGGCAGATAATGTGCTCAAGCCCTTCGGTTACGATTTGTTTGCCGGAGCACCCACTACCTTTTCGCCCGTCACTGAAATCCCCATTCCGGTTGATTATGTTATTGGTCCCGGAGACACGGTGCAGGTGCAATTGTACGGCAAGGAAAACCGGCAACATGAATTGATGGTTGACCGTGAAGGGCTATTGCGGTTTCCGGATATCGGACCTCTTGCGGTTACTGGCATGCGTTTTGATGAATTGAAAAATGACTTGCAACGGCGCATCAAAAAACAAATGCCTGGTGTGCAAATTCATGTCTCCCTCGGCGAACTGCGATCTATGCGTATTTTTGTGCTGGGTGATGTCAATCGACCTGGCGCGTACACGGTAAGTTCTTTATCCACCATGACCAATGCGTTGTTTGTCAGCGGCGGTGTACGACCTATCGGCTCGCTGCGCAATGTGCAGCTCAAACGACGCGGCAAACTGATTCAACAACTGGATTTGTACGATTTATTATTACGTGGTGATACCAGTGCCGATGCACGTATGCAACCGGGGGATGTGATTTTTGTACCGCCCATTGGTGACACCATGGGTATTGATGGAGAAGTGCGTCGACCCGCTATTTATGAGTTAAAAAAAGAACGCACGGTGCAGCAGGTACTGGCCATGGCTGGCGGTATGTTGCCTACGGCTTATCAGACAAAGAGCCAGTTGGAACGCATTAATGCCATCGGTGAAAAATCCGTTATTGATATTGATTTATCATCAGCTGCTTCCGTTGCACAATCGGTAATGAACGGTGATTTTCTACGTGTCTACTCTGTGTTGGACAGCATGGAAAATGTCATATTTGTGTCAGGTCACGTGCAGCGTCCCGGAGAATTACAATGGCGTGTGGGTATGCGCCTGTCGGACGTTATTCCTTCCATCAAGGCGTTGTTGCCGGAGCCCAATTTGCGCGTGGTGCTAATCCGCCGTGAACGACAACCGGATCGTGTTATTGAAGTGCTGGCTTCACGTCTGGATGAGATTTTTGCAGAACCGGGGTCATCGCCAGATTTAAAACTGCAATCTCGCGATCATATTTTTGTGTTTGGCTTGTCGTCCCGGGCAGAACAGCAACGTGATGACGTGCTTGAAACGCTGGTACAGGAACTGCGACAGCAAGCGAATTTCGAGCGCCCGGAAACTATCGTACAGATTGCGGGCAATGTGCGTTGGCCTGGTGAATATCCGTTGGCACTCGAGATGCGTCTGCGTGACCTGCTGCGCCTTGCCGGAGGCATAACGATTAATAGTGATACACGTTATGTGTTGCTGATGCGCAGGGATACACAGGGCCGTTATCTGGCTGCGGAGTCATTCGATATCAGCACGTTGGGTGTTGCCCGGAATAACCTTGTCGCAGGCAATCCATTGTTGGGTCCGCGTGATGAGATTTATGTGTTTTCAAAAGACGATGATCGTTCTGTACTGCTGGGTTCGGTGATTGCGCAAATCAGGGAACAGGCAAACATAGGTGCACCGACAGCAGTGGTGCGTGTGAGTGGTTTGGTGAAGTCACCCGGGGACTATCCACTGGAAAAAAATATGGGTGTGGCTGACTTGTTGCGGGCGGCGGGTGGTCTCACCGAATCGGCCTACACGCTGGAAGCGGAATTGAGCCGGTATCGTATTGATGAAGAAAGGGGGCGACTGACGGATCATGTTTCCATTCAGCTGGCTGCATTTATGTTGGCGGCTGCATCCTCGCCGGATAAAACAGCTGACCAGCTTCGGCTGCAATCCTATGATTCCCTGCACATTAAACGACTGCCCAACTGGACGACTCAGCGTGTGGTGGAAGTCATGGGTGAGGTGCGTTTTCCGGGTGATTATCCGGTGAAACGGGGTGAAACTCTGCTGGAATTGCTTGAGCGGGCGGGTGGTTTGACTGGCGAAGCGTTTGCCGAAGGCGCGGTATTTTTGCGTGAGAGCCTGCGCAAAAAGGAACAGGACCAACTGGATGCCATGAGTTTGCGGCTGGAATCTGATCTGGCGGCCATTGATCTGGAAAAGGCGCAGGCCAGTGATGAAGGCCAGCGTTCGGCGGGTATGGCGAGTTCACTGTTAAAACAACTCAAGGCTACCAGGGCAGTGGGGCGACTGGTTATTGACCTGCCTCTGTTGTTGGCGAGCCGTGACAGAGTCTGGGACAGAGACGAGGATGAGGAAGAAGTTGAGGTTGAAAAGGATATCCTGCTCAAGGATGGTGACAAGCTGATGATTCCTGGCTTGACCCAGGAAGTCACCATTCTGGGTGAAGTACAACATGCCACCTCGCATTTGTTCCGTGAGGGCCGCAGTGTGCAACAGTACATTAACAGCAGCGGCGGCATGACTTATCGTGCCGACGAAGACCGTGTTTATGTGGTGCGGGCCAATGGGGCGGTGGTACCCAGTCACAGTACAGACTGGTTTGGTTCTAACCTGGAGATGCGTCCTGGCGATACCATCGTGGTGCCCCTGGATGCCGAACGCATGAAACCTCTGACCCTGTGGACCAACGTCAGCCAGATTATCTACCAGATTGGTATTGCTGCGGCGAGCTGGAATGCAGTGGGTATTTTTTAGGCAACCTGTTCGGGAAAAATTGACGTAGAATAGTTAATCAATGGATAAGCCTGATTTAAAAATTCATAAACTGAACTCCAGGGAGGAGCGCCCGGCTGCCCCGGAATTGGCAGAGGACCAGACCGGGCATCAGCCATCGGTGCGTTATGTTGAGGTTCCCGGTTATGCGCCGGACTATGCCGGACGACCCTATGCAGAGGATGACAGTATTGACCTGCTTGCCTTGTGGCAGGTGCTGGCTCAGTACAAACGGGTGTTGTTGAGTGTTTTTCTGTTCGGCATGTTACTGGCTGCGGGCTTTGCTTTTTTATCAACGCCGATTTATCGCGCCGAACTGGTTATGGCTTCGTCTGCTGAGGAAAAAAGCGGTGGTTTGTCATCACTGGCCGGGCAGTTTGGTGGACTGGCTTCGTTAGCGGGGGTCAATCTGGGAGGAGGGAGTAATGACGTGGAAAGGGTTCTGGCAACATTAAAATCGCGGGTTTTTCTGGTGCCATTTTTACAGCAGGAAAAAATCGTCCCGTTGTTTGCGCAGGAGCAGGGGTTGAGTGGTGAAACGCCGAGCACACTGGATGTTTATGAAACTTTCTCGGAGGATGTGCTGGACATTCGCAAGGATAATAAAACAGGGCTGATGACGTTGGGTGTTGAATGGCGCGATCCGGTATTGGCGGCTCACTGGGCCAATACGCTGGTGGCGCGCCTCAATGAACATCAACGACAAGCGGCAATTAAAGAGGCACAACAAAGTATCGATTACCTCAACCAGCAACTGGCGAAGACCAGCGTGGTGGATATGCAGCAAGCCATTTACCGGCTCATTGAATCGCAAACCAGAATTATCATGCTGGCTAACGTGAAAAAAGAATATGTGATGCAAGTGATAGACCCGGCGCTGGCACCGGAAAAAAGGGTGCAGCCACAACGCAGCCTGATCCTGGTGCTGGGTGCAGTGCTCAGTGTAATGGCAGGCATTTTTATTATTTTTCTGTTGCATGGCCTGAAAGCTTTCAGGCAACAGCTTGCACAGAACGATGAGTGATTTTGCAAGCACCCTGAATATCATTTGATTTTTATCGCCATTTTGGCGCATGCCAAAATAATGTAACGTTTTGTCAGAAAAGGAAATCCCGGATTATGTCGAGTGAAAAACCAGGTAGCAGCAACGTTGTTTGGCACAATGCCACCGTTACCAGAGATCGTCGCCAGCAGCAAAATGGCCACAAAAGTGTGATCCTGTGGTTTACGGGGTTATCCGGTGCAGGAAAATCCAGCCTGGCCCATGCTGTGGAGGAGCAATTACACCAGCTTGGTAGCCGTACCTACGTTCTGGATGGCGACAATGTTCGTCATGGCCTGAGTGGTGATCTCGGTTTTTCTGATGATGATCGTAAAGAAAATATCCGTCGTATCGGTGAAGTGGCCAAGTTGTTTCTGGAAGCCGGTGTGATTGCCATGACGGCTTTTATCTCCCCTTTTCGTGCCGAGCGTGAGCTGGTACGCAAGCTGGTGCCACATGGAGAGTTCATTGAAATTTATTGCTGCGCCGATATTGCCATTTGTGAACAACGCGATGTGAAAGGCCTGTATAAACGTGCCCGAGCCGGTGAAATCAAAGACTTCACCGGAATTTCGTCACCCTACGAGGAACCCGTTAGCCCTGAAATAAACGTGGATACGGGGACACGGCCTGTTGAAGAATGTGTTGACGAAGTCATCGGTTTGTTGCGCGAGCGCGGTATTCTTGAGAAGGTTTGAATCCATTCTAAAACACCC
>JAADIL010000104.1 GCA_013151355.1 Gammaproteobacteria bacterium | reverse complement strand
GGGTTTGGCACGACGCCCACAGAAAACGATATACTTCACCTGTCTATCCTTATTACCTAACAGTCTTTTTGTCCTTGTGGAGGGTGGTGTAGATTTGCTCGGCGTTTAACGGTCAGATTAACTGCCCGCTCAAAAGGAAATGCGACAGCTCCTACAAATTTATGCCTCAAACCATTCCCCAAAACCCATGACCGAATACGCCCTTATTCTCGTCAGCACCGTGCTGGTCAACAACTTTGTGCTGGTCAAGTTTCTCGGACTATGTCCATTTATGGGTGTATCACGCAAGCTGGAAACCGCCACAGGCATGGCATTGGCCACCACCTTTGTACTGACGCTTTCCTCGATCGCCAGTTATTTGGTCAACGAGTATTTACTGGCACCACTGGGGCTGGAGTATCTGCGCACCATTACCTTTATCCTGGTCATCGCCGTGGTGGTGCAATTTACGGAAATGGTCGTACACAAAACCAGTCCGTTGCTGTATCAGGTACTGGGCATTTTTTTACCGTTAATCACCACCAACTGTGCGGTGCTGGGTGTTGCACTTCTAAACGTACAACAGCAGCATGGCTTTTTACAATCCGCCGTTTATGGCTTTGGTGCTTCGGTGGGTTTTTCACTGGTGTTGATTTTATTTGCCGCGATGCGCGAACGTATCAACGTGGCCGATGTACCCGAGGCCTTTCGCGGCGCAGCCATCGCATTGATTACGGCCGGGCTGATGTCCATGGCTTTCATGGGTTTCTCTGGCCTGGTCAAAGGTTAATAGCAACTTCATGTTATCCGCTATCATCGCGTTAAGTGTTCTGGCAGCCGCGTTCGGCTTGTTGCTGGGCTATGCCGCAATCCGTTTCAAGGTCGAAGGCGACCCTATGGTAGACAAGGTCGATGCACTGCTACCACAAACCCAATGTGGCCAGTGTACCTATCCCGGTTGTCGCCCCTATGCGCAGGCCATTGCCAACGGCGAGGCAGATATTAACCAGTGTCCACCCGGTGGAGAAACCACCATCATTGCACTGGCCGATTTACTGGGACGTGATCCCAAACCATTGAATGCAGAAAACGGCGCCGAAGAAAACGTCAAAACGGTTGCTGTTATCGATGAAAAAATTTGCATCGGCTGCACCCTGTGCATTCAGGCCTGTCCGGTGGACGCCATTCTCGGTGCGGCCAAACAAATGCACACAATAATTGCCTCCGAGTGCACCGGCTGTGATCTGTGTCTGCCGCCCTGTCCAGTGGATTGCATCGAGATGGTACCTGTCAGCACTGACAGCAATAACTGGAAATGGTCATTCCCGGAAGAGACAGACAAACAGGAGAAAACAACCTGATGCGACGCCTGTTTCAATTCCACGGTGGTGTTCATCTCAAGGAACACAAAAAAGATGCCATGGTGCAGCCAGTGCAAATCGCACATCTGCCCAAACAATTGGTATTACCTTTGCAACAACACATTGGTGCACCGGCCGAGGCCATCGTCGCCGCAGGTGACAAGGTCTTGAAAGGCCAGTTGATCGCCCGCCCTGGCAGCAACATCAGTGCTCCGGTACATGCCTCCAGCTCCGGTACCGTGATCGCCATTGCCGAACATCCTGTATCACATCCTTCGCATCTGGATGCACCCTGTATCATCATCGACACCGATGGTGAAGACCGCTGGCACACTGACCGGCAGCCTGTTGACAACTACCACGAGCTACCGCCAGAAAAAATACGTGAGCATATTCGTGATGCCGGTATCGTCGGCATGGGCGGTGCGGGTTTTCCTGCGCACATCAAGCTCAATCCTGCCGATCATGTGGTGGACACATTGATCCTCAATGGTGCTGAGTGCGAGCCCTATATCACCTGCGATGAAATGCTGTTGCGCGAACGCGCACTGGAAGTGATCGTGGGTCTGCGCATCATGCGTTATGCCCTGCAAGCCAAACGCTGCATTATCGGCGTCGAAAATAACAAGGCTGCTGCGTTTCGTGCCTTGCAGGAGCAGGTGCGTAATACCGGTGCCGATTTTATTGAAGTCATCCAGGTACCAACGGTGTATCCCACCGGCGGTGAAAAACAATTGATCCGGGTGCTCACAGGTAAAGAAGTACCCGCCAGCGGACTGCCTCTGAATATCGGCGTGGTCTGTCACAACGTTGGCACCGCTTATGCTGTTTACCGTGCCATCGAATTGGGTGAGCCGCTTGTTTCACGTTATGTCACCGTTGCGGGCAGTGTTGCTCATGCACGCAATCTGGAAGTGCTCATCGGTACGCCGGTCATTGATCTCATTGAAGAATGCGGCGGTAATCACAACACCCTGAGCCGGGTTATTCTGGGTGGCCCCATGATGGGCACCGCCCTGCACAACATCACCGCACCCGTCACTAAAACCACCAACTGTATTTTGGTCAATTCCACTGTGGGTGATGTACCACTGCCTTCACGTGACAACCATGCCATGCCATGCATTCGTTGCGGTGACTGCGCGATTTCCTGTCCGATAGATTTATTGCCGCAACAATTGTACTGGTATGCTCGCGCCAAAGATTTTGACAAGGTGCAGGATTATCATTTGTTTGACTGCATTGAATGCGGCTGTTGCGATTATGTCTGCCCCAGCCAAATTCCACTGGTACATTATTTTCGTTACGCCAAAACAGAAATCTGGACGCAGCAACGCGAAAAAACCCAGGCAGATATCGCCCGCGAACGCCATGAGTTTCGTGAGCAAAGGCTGGAACGCGACAAGCGTGAAAAACAGGAGCGACACAAGAAAAAACGCGCCGCGCTCAAACCGGCTGGCAGTGCCGCCAACAAAGAAGAAGAGACCAAAAAAGCCGCCATTCAGGCGGCAATGGATCGTGCCAGAGCAAAACGTGAAAGCCAGCAAATCGAACCCAAAAACACCCGGGATTTAACGCCAGAACAGCAACAAAAAATCGACGAAGCTGATGCTCGCCGTGCAAAATCAAACAGCAGCACCGTTAATGCCCGTATTAACGGTGCTATGGACAAACAGGATGCCCAACAGGATCTTTTTCAGGACAACAACCCATGAATCTCGATACCCCGTCATCACCACACATCCATTCCGGTGTCCGCATCACCGGCATGATGATGCGTGTGTGCCTGGCCCTGGTACCCGCGATCATTGCTTACACCTGGTTTTTTGGCTGGGGTCTGTGCATTAATATTTTGATCGCCGTGGCTACGGCGCTGTGTGCAGAAGCACTGATGTTACGCATTCGCCAACGCCCCATCGTACCTTTCCTTACTGATGGCAGCGCTGTACTTACGGCAGTGTTGCTGGCCTTTTGTCTTCCACCTTTTTCCCCCTGGTGGATCACCGTAATGGGAACCGCCTTCGCCATTATCGTCGCCAAACAATTATATGGCGGACTGGGTTACAACCCCTTCAACCCGGCGATGGTGGGTTATGTGATGTTGCTGATTTCCTTCCCGCTGGAAATGACCCAGTGGGTGCCGCCCAACATCGTCAACCAACTTCAAATCGGCTTTCTGGATACGCTGAATATTATTTTCACCGGCACCTTTCCCTATTTGCTCAACATCGATGCACTGAGCATGGCTACCCCGCTGGATACCGTAAAAACCGAACTGGGCCTGAATCTCACCGTGAGCGAAATTATGCGCAGCAATGCCATCTTCGGTGATTTTGGCGGCGTCGGCTGGGAATGGGTGGGTAACTGGGTTCTGCTGGGCGGCATATGGCTGATCTACAAACGCATCATCACCTGGCACATTCCACTGGCACTGATGGGCAGCCTGTTTGTGATTTCGTTTTTCTTTTTCATGTTAGACCCGGACACCTATGCATCCCCCATGTTTCACTTGTTTGGTGGCGCTACCCTGCTGGCAGCTTTTTTCATTGCTACTGACCCCGTCAGCGCCAGCACCACGCCACGAGGGCGTATTTTTTATGGCATCGGCATCGGCATACTCATTTATGTGATTCGCACCTGGGGCAGTTACCCTGATGGTGTAGCCTTCGCGGTATTGCTGATGAACATGGCAGCACCCACCATCGATTATTACACCCAGCCACGAGTCTTTGGTTACAAAAAGAATGACGAAAAACCGTCATCCACATCCGGCGATGAGGGCAACACTTGATGCTAGGCAAGCACATGAGCCGCAGCGCCATTCTACTGGGCCTGTTTGCCCTGATCGGCACAGGACTGGTGGCGCTGATTTTTACCGGTACCGAGGAGCGTATCGCCGAATCCGAACGCCAGTTCATGTTGCGCAATTTACATGCCGTCATTAAACCGGAACTGCATGACAACGATATTTTTCACGACATGATCACCATCACCGATCCACAGTGGCTGGGTACAAAAGACCCCGTGCCGGTATTCCGTGCACGCAAAAACGGTCAACCGGTGGCACTGGCCATTACCCCCGTCGCCCCTGATGGTTACGTCGGCCCGATCAAAATATTGGTAGGCATCACCATTGATGGCACCGTGCTGGGTGTGCGTGTGCTCAGCCATCGTGAAACGCCAGGACTGGGCGACGGTATCGAAGAAAAACGCTCGGACTGGGTATTCGGTTTTAACGGCCGCTCACTCAGCAATCCGGAAGGCAAAGGCTGGGCGGTACGCCGCGACGGCGGGCAGTTCGACCAGTTCACCGGGGCCACCATTACGCCACGGGCAATCGTCAAAGCCGTGCACAACGCACTAAAGTTCTACGAACTGAACCGGGAGCAATTATTCCAAAAAACCTCCCTTTCACCCGCAAAAGTGCATACTGAGGTCACTCAGGAAGAGGTCAACCATGAATAAAGACACTGCCGACATCCTCAACGAAGGCCTGTGGCGCAACAATACCGCGCTGGTGCAATTGCTCGGCCTCTGCCCGCTGCTGGCGGTTTCCGGCACGGTGGTCAACGCGCTGGGACTGGGTATTGCGACGACGCTGGTGATGGCGGGCTCCAATGTCACTGTGTCACTGATTCGCAACCTGGTACGCCCGGAGCTGCGTATTCCCTGTTTCGTGCTGGTGATTGCTTCTTTTGTCACCGCAGTGGAACTGCTCATGCAGGCTTTCCTCTACGACCTGTATCTGGTGCTGGGTATCTTTATTCCGCTCATCGTCACCAACTGCGTGATCATCGCCCGCGCAGAATCTTTTGCTTCCAAAAACAACGTATGGCGATCACTGCTGGATGGACTGGCCATGGGAATCGGCTTCACTGCGGTACTGCTGTTGCTCGGCGCACTCCGGGAAATCCTCGGTCACGGCACCCTGCTCGCTCAGGCTGAATTGATGTTTGGCGAAGGCGCCCAATGGCTCACCATCACCCTGATCGACGACTACCGTGGATTCCTGCTGGCCATCCTGCCACCTGGCGCTTTTTTGGCCCTGGGGTTGCTCATCGCCGGTAAAAATGTCATCGACAAACGACGTGCGCAACGCACAACACAAACCGTCGCTGCACCAGCAGCAGTCGAACCCACCACCTGAACCCGACCCGGCACCACTTCACAAAAAACCATCTGAAGTGTGCCGTTGGTCAGGCCACACAAACCACTCGTCTCGACAAACCCGTTTTTACCCCCAACCCCCTCCTGAATTCCCCCGAATGCCACTGTGCATTACCCCTAAACATACAATAAATAAACTTTTATTTTCAATAAGTTAAGACACACAACCCATATTCCTCCAACATCAAACTCCGAGTTTGTCGAAATTTTGACCAGTGGCTACATATTCCGGATCAGCGGTCGATAAAACGGCTACCAAACAGCCTTTCAGCGATTAAAATTTGTACAACATTTTGAAAACACTCGCACGAGCGCACAACGTATGAACAAAAACAGACAAACAATGCAGGGTTTCACACTGATCGAAGTGCTGGTCACCCTCGTGGTATTGGCCATTGGTTTGCTGGGGCTCGCAGGCTTGCAGGCCAGCAGCCTGAAGCATAACAACAACGCCTATCAGCGCACCCAGGCCACATTCCTTGCTTACGATATTCTGGATCGCATGCGTGTTAACCCCATGGGTATTGAAGCAGGCAGCTACGATGCTGTTGACACCGAAAGCCTGCCGACAGACCCGTCATGCGTTGGCACCAGCTGCACCCCGGCACAACTGGCTGACAACGACGCCCTCGAATGGGCAACCCGTCTGACCGCCGCCCTGCCATCTGGCCGTGGTGTTATCGCCGGTACCGGCGCCAATGCACCCTTCACCATAACCGTTATGTGGGATGACATGCGCACCGGTGCCACTGGCACAAACTGTGACCAGACAGACCCTGACGACATGACCTGTTTTTCCATTACCGGGCAAGTGCTTTACAACCGCTTGTAAAACCCCGTTCCAAAGACGAAATCACGCTAATGAAAATCCTGATTAAAACAACACACACAATGCAATCACAGCAAGCTGGCCTGACCCTCATCGAGATCCTGGTAGCCATGGTGATCAGCCTGATACTGATGGCCGGAGTATTGCAAATTTTTCAGGCCAACAAACAAAGTTTCCGGGTGCAGGAATCCCTGTCTCTCATTCAGGAAAATGGTCGCACAGCCATGCGTATTTTGGCAGAAGACCTGCGCATGGCTGATTTTTGGGGTTGCCGCAGCCAGGACATTGACATCACCGACAATCTTGATACCAGTGGTGCCGGCTACGTAAATTTGCTCACCAATGGTGGTCTCACCGGTACTGACAACGCCGGCCTCAATGCTTCCGACACCATTACCATCAGTGGAGCCCGGAGTACCGGGCTCACAATGAGTGCTGCTATGGGAACTGAGGGCAGCAACATCTCCGTAACCAGCGGTGGCAATCTGCAACCAGGCGATATCGCACTGATTACCGATTGTGTAAAGGGAGATATTTTCCAGGTCACCAACGCAACGTCTCCCGGTGCCAGCGACCCCATTGAGCACTCCACCGGTGGAGGTATAACTCCTGACAACAGCACTGCCGACCTGAGTCGCATCTATGATACCGACGCCATGGTATTCCCGGCACGTCAAACCACCTATTCCATCGTTGCCGATCCTGACAGCGGCGAGCCATCCCTGTTTCGTACGGAAGGTGGCGTTCCCCTGGAGTTGGTGGAAGGCATCGAAGACATGCAAATCCAGTATGGTGAACTGCTTAACGCCGTCAGCGGCGCTATGCGTTATGTGACAGCCAGCGATGGCACTCTCGATATGACCCAGGTGCGCAGCGTGCGCATTACCCTCACCGCCCGCAGCATCGCTACCGGCGTAGCCATCGGAGGCGACGGCCGCCTGCGCCGCACCTTCGACAATACCATCAGCATTCGCAACCGGAATCCGTAATGAACCACATTGATACCCACAAGAGGCCTCGCATGTCTCCATTCACTGATCTGATACACACACTGCCTGTCGTACATAAACGCCAAACCGGCGCATCACTCGTCGTCAGCCTGATGCTGCTGGTAGTACTTACCCTGCTGGGGCTGTCCAGCATGCAATCCACCATCATGCAAGAGCGCATGTCCAATAATGTGCGTGACAAGGGTCTGGCCTTTCAGGCCGCAGAAAGCGCCGTGCGCGGTGGCGAGGACTGGGTGAAAAATCAGGATATCAGCAAGCTGAAAGCACAAAACGGAAGCAGCTGCAGCCCTCCCTGCAATCTCGTCAACCTGGATGACTATCTCAACATGGCTGGTCAGAATTTCAACTGGTGGGAAACCAACGGTCGCGCCTATATCGACATGCCCACCGGAGTGGTCGCCTCTGCCCCACGTTTCATCGTGGAAGAACACAGCATCCAGAGAGATAGCCTGGCTGACTCTACCGATAACAACAGTCCACCCGTGCGGACCCTGTACCGGCTCACTGCCGTGGGCGTGGGTGGCACTATCACCGCTGAATCCATAATCGAAACCCTGTACGCCAGAATTGATTAACGAGGACACACCCATGAAAACGCTACGCACATTTCCCGCAATTGCTGTCGCCGTCAATATGCTGGCAACAGGTCTGCTGGCCATCGTCAGCACAAGCCAGGCCGCACCCCTGAATCTGTCCGACAATCCTCTGTTTGCCTCGCAATCTGCACCACCGCTCACCCTGATGACTATGGGGCGTGACCACAAGTTGTACTACGAAGCCTACAACGATGCTTCCGACTTGAATGGTGATGGCGTACTGGATACGACTTACAAACCAGATATCATTGATTATTATGGTTATTTTGGCTCCAATATCTGTTATGTCTACGCTGTCGGCAACAATCGCTTTGAGCCCAGCTCCGCTACCACCGACAAAAGATGCTCCGGTAGCAGCGAATGGTCTGGTGACTTCCTGAATTACCTCACCACTTCGCGCATCGATGCCCTGCGCAAGGTTTTTTACGGTGGTACCCGTTCCGTAGACACCAGCTCCGAAACCGTACTGGAGCGCTCCTACATTCCACAGGACGCCCATAGTTGGGGTAAAGAATACACAGACATCGCCACCAACGGTTTTGATATTCGTGAATACTCATCCTTGAACCTGCCCGTTTCCGGCCATCGTCACCTGTTTGCCAATACAACCCTGGTGAGTGAAAATGATGCTCCCCTGTTGCGGGTATTGAACGACAGCGATTTCCGTGTCTGGGAATGGCTTTCAAAAGAACGCCCGGTGGCAGGAAACAGCTGCATTAATGGTGGCACAAGCTGCGAACAGGGCGCCTCCCGCATCACCGATTATGTCGTTCGCGTCCGGGTCTGTGTCTCCGGCCGGCTGGAAGCCAACTGCCAAGCCTATCCCAACGGAACAGCAAACCTGTCGGCCTGCTGCAAAGCTATGGCGAAAACGACAGCATGTACTTCGGTCTGCTCACTGGCTCCTATGAGAAAAATACCTCTGGCGGCGTACTGCGTAAAAATGTCGGTTCTATTACTGACGAAATCAATGCCAATGACGGCACCTATACCGCGACTATTGGCGTGATTGGTTCCATGGATCGTTTGAGGATCGCTAACTTCCGTTATGGAAGTGGAGACTATGCGCCTGGCTGGCCTGGTGCATGGATTACCACACGACCCATGAACGAGGGCGAAGTGACCGACTGGGGTAATCCGGTTGCTGAAATGATGTATGAAGGCATGCGATATTTCGCTGGCAAGTCATCGCCCAGCCCGGCATTCAGTATCGCCAGTTCCGGTAACGATGACGCAGACCTGGGCCTGCCTCTGCCAAACTGGATCGACCCCTATGACATCGGCAACGGCGGTTTCTCTTCCTGCGCCAAGCCATTCCAGATTGTGATCGCGGACATCAACCCGTCCTATGATTCAGATCAATTACCAGGCAGCTACTTCGGCGGTTTCACTGGCGATATCAGTGGCCTGGACGTATCGGCTTTGGCCGACACCATCACCAACAA
>JAADIL010000006.1 GCA_013151355.1 Gammaproteobacteria bacterium | reverse complement strand
ACGGGATGGGTGACCCGTTCCAGCAACGGTAAATCATTATGCGAATCACTGTAAAACCAGCTATTGGCCAGATTTTGCTGGTTATCACGCAGCCAGATTTTCAGCCGCTCTACCTTGCCTGCCTGAAAACAGGGAGTGCCGCTGACCTGTCCCGTGTAGCGCCCGTCAATAATCTCCGGTTCCGTGGCGAGCAGGTTTTCTACCCCCAGCGCAACAGCAATAGGGCCAGTGATAAAATGGTTGGTGGCAGTGATGATCAGCAGAATATCGTCCTGGGCACGATGCTTTTCCAACAGCAGACGGGCGGCGGGCAACATCACCGGGGCGATCACTTCCTGCATAAATTGCCGGTGCAGGGCATCGAGTTTTTCACGGGAGTGCTCGCTGAGTGGTTTCAGACTGAAGGCCAGAAATTCGAGGATGTCGAGTCTGCCGGTTTGGTAATCTTTATAAAAACGCTGGTTTTCGCGAGTGTAAAACTCGCCGTCCACCAGTCCCAGTCCCTGTTGCACCAGAAACTGGCCCCACAGGTAGTCGCTGTCATCTCCCAACAGGGTATTGTCCAGATCAAAAATGGCCAGGCTCATGGTATAAATCTCTCGGAGAGGGTGAAGGATGCCATGATAACGAATGCGCACCACGGCGGGAAACGCGCACCGCTTGCACGTTAAGTGGGGGATGTGGAACAATCAGGGCCATTTTCAACTTAAGTCGTTGATTGACCGATGATTGATTCTGAAGGGTACCGGGCGAATGTGGGCATTATCCTGTGCAATGCACAAGGTCGTTTGCTGTGGGCGCGGCGCATCGGGCAGGACGCCTGGCAGTTTCCACAGGGGGGGATTAAAGCCAACGAAACACGCAAGGAGGCGTTGTTCCGTGAATTACGTGAGGAAGTGGGGCTGACATCAGACCACGTCGAGCTGGTGGGCTCGACCCGGAAATGGCTGCGCTACGATTTGCCAAAACGATTTTTGCGTCATGGCAACAAACCACTGTGCATCGGTCAAAAACAAATATGGTATCTGCTGCGACTGACCGGTGAGGATGATGATGTGCGACTGGACGTTGGTGAACAACCAGAATTTGATGGCTGGCGCTGGGTGGATTATTGGTTTCCACTGGAGGAAGTGGTGTCATTCAAACGTGATGTTTATCGTAAAGCATTGAAAGAGCTTGAGCCCTTTTTGTTGTCTCTGAAACAAAACACATCACAACGGGCGCTCAAAAAAATACCCGGGACAACTAAACATTAACACACCTGTGAAACATTCCTTCTGGTATCGTGTCCTGTTGCAGACCGGTCAAATCATTTTGTTTAACCTGAAATAGTGCACCTCGGGAGCCAACCATGCTGAATACGCTACGGCGCATTATCCAGGAAGTCACTGTCGCCAAAGATTTGGATCAGGCGCTGGAAGTCATCGTGTTGCGTGTCAAAAAGGCCATGGATGTCGATGTGTGTTCGGTGTACATGACGGACAAGGTGCAAAACGAAAATGTGCTGATGGCTACCGATGGTCTGAATGATGAAGCCGTAGGTATGGTGCGTTTGAAAAAAAATCAGGGGCTCATTGGCCTGGTGGGTAAACGGGAAGAACCGGTGAATCTTGCTGATGCCCCCGTGCATCCATGTTATCAATATTTTCCTGAATCCGGTGAAGAACGTTATCATGCCTTTTTGGGTGTGCCGATTATTCATCATCGCGAATTGCAAGGCGTGCTTGTGGTGCAGCGCCACAGCAAAAAACATTTCAGTGAAGACAAAGTGACTTTTCTGGTAACCATTGCAGCACAGTTAGCGGGCGCCATCGCTCACGCCGAAGCCAGTGGTGGCATCGATGGTCTGCATTCCAGGGCACAAGGTGCACGTAGTGCAGTACCACTGCAAGGGCAACCGGGTGCGCCCGGCGTGGCGATTGGCACGGCCGTGGTCAATTTTACGGCGACGAACCTGGAAGTGGTTCCTGATCGAGCAGCGGATGATATAAAAGCCGAAGTCAGTTTGTTTAAAAAGGCCATCAAGGATGTGCGCAAAGACATCCAGTCCATGTTAAAGCGCATGACAGAAGTACTGCCCGCTGAAGAACGTGCATTGTTTGATGCCTATTTGTTAATGCTTGAAGGTGCCGGTATTTCCGATGAAGTCATTCGCCGCATCAAACAGGGCAACTGGGCCGCAGGTGCCTTGCGTGAAACCATTGCCGAGCATATGCGCGCCTTTGACGCCATGGAAGATGATTACCTGCGTGAGCGTGCAGAAGATGTGCGCGATCTGGGGCGACGTATTCTTGAAAAGCTGCGCTCCCAGGAACCGCCAAAACCGAAGAAATTTCCGGTTCGTACGGTATTGGCAGGTGATGAAATTACCGCATCCATGTTGGCCGAAGTACCGGTTAAACGGTTGGTAGGTGTTGTATCGCGACGAGGTTCACAAACGTCGCACGTCGCTATATTGGCGCGTGCCATGGGTGTATCGGCGGTGATGGGTGTGGACGAATTACCAGTGAGCCACATCGATGGGCGCAGCATTATTGTGGATGGTTACACCGGGCGTATTTTTATCAATCCATCGCGTACGGTGCGAGGCGAATTCAAACACCTGCTGCGCGAAGAAGCGGAACTTTCAAAAGAACTGCATGAGCTGCGTGAAAAACCGGCGATCACTCCCGACAATGTGGGCATTCCACTGTATATCAATAGCGGGTTATTGGCGGATGTGAGGCCTTCATTGAAAAGCGGTGCAGAAGGTATTGGACTGTATCGCACTGAATTTCCTTTTATGGTGCGCGACCGCTTTCCTGGTGAAGATGAACAGTGCAAAATTTATCGGCAGGTGTTGAAAGCCTTTTCACCCGCACCGGTGACACTGCGTACCCTGGATATCGGCGGCGACAAAATGTTGCCTTATTTTCCTATCGAAGAAGACAATCCATTTCTGGGTTGGCGTGGTATTCGCATCAGCCTTGATCACCCGGAAATTTTTCTGGTGCAATTGCGTGCCATGCTGCGTGCCAGTGCTGGCTTGAGTAACATGAATTTGTTATTGCCAATGATCAACAGCGTTGCCGAAGTAGATGATGCCCTGCGTCTGCTGCGTCGTGCCTATCATGAACTGATTGATGCAGGCGTCAACATCAACATGCCACATGTTGGCGTAATGATTGAAGTGCCATCGGCAGTATATCAAGTACGCGAGCTGGCGCGACGGGTTAACTTTATTTCCGTGGGCACCAATGACCTCACGCAATATCTGCTGGCCGTGGATCGCAATAATGCCCGTGTCGCCGATCTGTATGATTCACTGCATCCCGCCGTACTGCGTGCCTTGCAGCAAACCGTGGATGGTGCGAAAGATGAAAAAACCCCGGTGGGGGTTTGTGGTGAAATGGCCGGTGATCCCGCAGTCGCTATTTTATTGTTAGGCATGGGCGTTGATAACCTCAGTATGAGTGCCGCCAACCTGCCGCGCGTTAAATGGGTAATTCGTACTTTCACCCAGCGTAAGGCGCGCATGTTGTTGAAAGAAGCACTGACTTTTGAGTCTGCGCATTTGGTGCGTCATTTTCTCAATTCTGCGCTGGAAGATGCGGGGCTGGGTGGGCTGGTGCGGGCAGGGCGGTAGTGTGTTTTTACGGTTTTTTGTTCTCGCAGGAGACTGTTGTTTTTGCCTTTTCTCCCCTTGAAGGGAGAAGGGTTGGGATGAATGTTTCCTTGTTTTATCTTCTTGTTATGACTGATGCTATGGGTGTCGTTATTTCGCTATTATTTCGACTATTTCGATGCTCGCTTTTAATTGGGCTGGGCAGCTTAAAATATCATCAATTCATACGGTGGGCATGACGTGTTGCTCACTGTGCATGTGAAAAACCGCATGGACACATTAAAGAGCTGCCCACCCGGTCCGGTTTTCCTTTCTTTCTAAAGCTGTCTTTTTCTGCGGGTAAAACCAATGCCAACCAGACCAGCAGCAATCAATAGAAATGAGGCTGGTTCCGGGACAGCAGTGGCCGGGTTTGAAAATATGGCAGCACCAAAATAGATGTCATCAAGTGCGAAGTCGTTTCCGCCCGCTGAGGTGTTGTTATTAAGAATTTGAATGTTTGCGGTGGTAGCCGTGCCTGAATTCCAGTTTGCAAAGAAAAAATCCCATACCCCTGTTGTTGCAGAAGCAGTGAGATCTCCAATGATGTCGCCATTAATAGAAAACTGGAGTTGGGCGGGGGAGCTTGAGAGCCATGATGAAAGGTATGCGCCGAAATCATACTCAGTGCTTGTGGTGACAGCGATAGATGTTCCCCATACCAACGAACCCGGGGTAGATGAACCGTTGACTGCGAACATATTTCCGCTACCTGTGGTGTTATCACCGTATGAGGCCGGGGCGGGATGATTGAGACTTGGGTCTGTAGTTATTGTATAAACCCCGGCTGACAAAAGACTACCAGTATTGTAGTTAAGGTCGGTATTGAAACCTGTATTTCCTGCCTCAAAGTCACCATTTGTGATGAGGTTTGCAGATGCTGTGTGGGGTAATGCCAAGGCCAGTAACATGGTACCTATTAGAGTGGTTTGTTTCTTATTAATTAATTTCATAACTTAAATCCTCCGGATGAATTATAGTTTATTATTTTACGTTGGGAACTAAGGTAGTTCGGTAAATGGCCTTTTTCAAGGTGGTTTTACTGTACCTTCTCAAAAACTCGTGGCAGCCCTTGAATCAAAGATGCTATCTCTGGCATATTTCACGCATGGCAAAAAACTAAATACCCCTTCGGTTCCTGAGCACGAGCAGACGTCTGTCGTCAAAGTATTACCGGGAATTATCGAGGGGGCAGGATTGTCAACATGACGGAGACTGACATCCAGTCAGGGTTACAACAAAAAGTAATAATCTTTTTTGTATAAATATTGTTCGTTTTTTGCAGCCAGGAAACTTGAACATAAAATGGTAATTTTGACTACCAGTGAACATTGATACAGAGGGCGCATATAATCTTTGAGCTACATAAAGGGTGTGTGTTACCATCGAAGCCATGAGACAAATTGTTTAGGAATGGAACACAATACTTATACACCTTGTTGCATCCCGACTTTATCCCACGTTGGTACGTTATTCCCCACAAAATATCGAAATAGAGCGACTATTTTCTGCACTTTATATTCGGTGAGGATGTACCAACGCAAACTAAATACAGGCACCATACTGCTCAAGTTATTGTGTTCCATTCCTTGGTTAGTGACAACCAGGGATGAAGCCAAAAAGATATGATTGCCGAAAAATGGAACAAGGGATATTCCAGGGAATCATCAAAAAATTGTTATTCCTCTAGAATTATTTTCCATCAAAAGATTAAAGCCACCGACTTTAGTTGGTGGTCGTCAGTCTCTATTTTTATAGAGGGGTTGCCTCGTCAAGCTTGGTAAGGAATGGAACACAATAACTTATATAACATAAGTGGCGCTCTGATTTAGTACGTATTTGTTCGTTCTGATTGAGAAAAAGTGCAGGAATAGTTGCTCTTATTTCGAGCTTTTATGATTGAAGAACGGGCGAAGCGGCGATGCCAATTGTATGAGTTATTGTGCCCCATTCCTGATATGTATTTACTCGTCAACAGGCAATATATGGGAATTTACAAGCGGTTGGCGAGTTAATACATAAAGTCGGAGCAAGGTTAGATATATTGAACACCGAGGGTGACGAAATTTGTTTTGACTCTGCTGAAAAGTAAAAATGATTACACCTTTGCAAAGAAAAATTTTTGTTGTACTAAGACTCATTAAAATTAAGGCTATATTAATGCATAAACATTTTTTTCTATTGGCACTTTTTTTGCCGCTAATAGCCTGTTCTACCGCAACAATAGAAACTGTCAACCAGCCCGAACAGTCGGCACAAATTAGCAAAACGATTACCTCTGACTCTTTCAAGGGGTTGAAGCGTACAGTTGCAATTGCACGATTTAGTAATGAGACTAAATATGGCAACAGCTTTCTGCTGGATAAAAACGGCGATAAAGTTGGCAAACAGGCAATGGATATCCTTTCTGCCAGATTAACCGAGACAGGGAAGTTTCTTATGTTTGAGCGAGCTGATCTCGGGAAAATTAAAACAGAAAAAAATATTGCCAATATCAATTCCGAAATAGTCGGTGCCGATTATTTAATTATTGGTTCTGTTTCAGAGCTTGGCCGCAAAGCTGTCAGTGAAGTCGGGATATTTTCACGCAACCTGAAGCAAGAAGCCAACGCTACTGTCAATATCCGTCTGGTAGATGTGGCCACAGGGCAAATTGTTTTTTCCCAGGAAGGTAGCGGCTCTTCAATGACTGAAGCTAATCGTGTTTTTGGTGTTGGTGAGAGTGCAGGCTATGATGCCTCTATAGAGGATAAAGCCTTATCAGCAGCAATCTCGAAATTAGTAAGCAATCTTGTAGAAAATTTGATGGATAAACCTTGGGTAGCTTATATCCTGGATCAACAACAAAGTCAGGTGATCATCTCCGGGGGGGAATCACAAGGCCTGAAAGTTGGAGATGACCTTAAGGTGCTGAAACGCGGACGCCAAATTAAAAACCCACAAACAGGCATGATGATTGAGCTACCTCGAAGTGAAGTCGCCAAGCTCACTATTGTAGCGATGTCAGGTGAAGGCAATAATGAAGTCTCCATTTGTACGATAAGTGATGGCAGCTTAACTGGTTTGGCAATAAAGGACTTGGTGGTTCAAGAGTTCTAATTGGAGTGGATATGAAAAAATTACTGTTATATTTAGTTACCATATTAATACTTGCCGGTTGTGGAACTTATCAACAGACAACACAAGTTGATGACAGCGCCTATCTTTTAATTATTGGTGATCCTGCTGGCTACGTAGTAACAATCGATAATACTAAACCTCTGAAGCTGGAGGAAGATACTGTCTCTTTTGACCTGGATGGGAAAACTGTCACTAAAATCAAGTTATCTACCGGAACACATGCCGTGAAAATAATGAAGAATGGTAAATTGAAAATAAACCGTAAATTTTATGTATCGAATGGCAACAGCTTCGAGGTGAGATTGTGATCAAAAAATTATTACTGATTTTAACTGCTCTTGTGGTGCTGTCCGGGTGTGCATTGTCCCCGACTATTAGCCAATCAGGCTATTACTGGGGTAATTACTCGAATACATTGTATAATTACAAAAAATCTCCTGATGATAAAACTCGTGCAACACATATTGCGGAATTGAATTCAATCATACAAAAATCCGGGGAACTTAATTTAAAAGTTCCGCCAGGAATCTATGCAGAACTTGGAATGTACACGATAGAAGATGGAAATCAGGCCAAGGCAAATGAATATTTTAATCTCGAACTTGGTATTTACCCTGAATCAAAAGCAATGATTAACCAAATCCTTAAAAAGGGATAGCTTACTTAATTTGTGGAGATATGTATAAATGAGAATTTTATTGGCAATGCTCGGTATGATGGCTATTCTTACTTCGGGGTGCGCAACGATAGACAAAGCCTCGAAAGGTGAACTCTACCCGGAAATGTATCAGGAAATGCCAAAAACCGTATTGGTTTTACCCGCAATAAACCGCAGTACTGCAGCTGATGCTCCGCACTTGTATTCTTCAACAGTAGCTCAGCCACTGGCAAATGCTGGCTTTTACGTTTTATCAACAGAAGTCACTAAAAAATTCCTGGAAAATGAGGGCTTATCCTCAGGTGAACAACTTAGAGGTATTCCTCCTCAAAAGTTTGGCGAAACATTTGGTGCTGATGCTGTCTTGTACGTTACAATCGAAAAATGGGATAGCAATTACTATGTGTTAGGTGGAAATGTCACAGTGAAAATCAGCTACCAACTAAAATCAGCTAAAAGCGGCTCTGAGCTTTGGGCCTATGAAAATGAGGTTGTACTGGATACGAGTGGCGACAGTAATAATAGCGGTGGATTGCTTGGTGCTATTATTGCTACGGCTATAAAAACAGCGACACAGGATTATGTGCCAATCGCGCGACGTGTTAATAATTTAGCGCTGAACAATATTCCATTCGGCAGTTACCACAAGCTATATAAGAAAGATGTTGAAACTTTGGTCGTCGTTCCAAAGAACAAACTTGGCAATAAAAACATTTAGTAGGTACAGGGACATGAAAGGGAATTTTAAGAGCATTATTTTCATTGCTTTGTTAGCATTTCATCAAGGGAGTGTTTTGGCAGCTACTTTTAACTATTCACAGATTACTTTAGGTTATTCAAATCAATCTACAAAAATCGATGAATTTAATAAAGACCTTGATGCAAATGGATACTATCTTGCGGCAACATTTGATATTGCCAGAAATTATGGTATTCAAGTTGGCCTGAATAAATCCACTGGCGATACAGCTATCAACGGTATTAATGTAGAGCTGGATGCAGACACCAAAATGCTAGGCTTCTTTTTTCATGCACCAATTGCTCAGAAGACCGATGTGGTATTAGCTGTAGCAATACTACAGGGGGAGTTCAAAACTACACAGATGGGCAGCGCCTCTTCCTCTGAGAACAGAGATGGTCAGTTGTTGTCAGTTGCAATACGCATGCTGGCTACAAAAAATCTGGAATTAAATGCCGGTATCAATCAATCATTCGTTGACAATGAATCTGACAGCGAAATTATGTTCGGTATTTCCGGCTATATCAATAAAAATATAAGTGCGGGAATAAACTATTTAACGGACAATGATAATGAAATGACACGAGTTTTTATTACGAAATACTTTTAATCTCTTTGGGCTCAATTGTCCTCTCCACAGCTTGCTGCGAGGTTGTTTATTGAATTAGCCAAAATCCTAAACCAAACCGATTTAATTGTTAACGTCCCCTGGTTTTAAGGATTTGTAGGCTGGGGTGAGTTTTGTTATGAATCCTAATATAAATGGAGCCACGAGCTTTGAGTTTATGTTGGTAGTTGATTGGGGTGATGGTTTGTTGGGCTTCGCAAAAAATGGTTATCCACAACCTGTGTAAAATTGGGCAGCATTCTACAATAGGGGCTGAGTTTTTTTAGAAGTGTGATCATTATTTCACGCCAATAAACCATTTTGGTTTAATACGTCCAAAATCTGTGCGTACATTTTGTTTAAGCCCCTTTTTTGAATCCAGCACGTATTCACCACTGGTATCACGTACAAACACCACCCAGTGCCAATAAGGTGTGCCTTTTTCCAGATACCATTTGATGGCCAGCAGGGCATGCTCCGGCAGACTTTGCCAGTCGGTGAAAGGGGTTTTATCCGTTTTAATGTTGTAGTGGCGTAGCAGTCGGCGGATATGTATGCTGTCTGACCACAGGGTTGGATCAGCGGCGGTGATGCCTAAATTTTTGGCGGCTTTTTTTGCTGCGGTATAGCTGATGCCCGCAAGTGCTGCGGTACTGGCGATGGCACAGCCAGTGATTTCCTGTTGGATGACGGGTTTCATTACTAAAGTCCAAAATGTGAATTAAGACGTGCGGTGTAGGGTGGGCATGTTTTTTTGCCCACGCGGATACGGAATTAACGCGTGGGCACATACTACGTGCCCACTCTACGGTTTTGTGTCTCTGCGACCTCTGCGTTTATAACACGCCACTTGTCAGTACCACTACAACATAACCCCCCAATACACTGGAACGATT
>JAADIL010000205.1 GCA_013151355.1 Gammaproteobacteria bacterium | reverse complement strand
ACGCAGAGGCCGCAGAGAAAAACACCAAACACTCTGTGCCCTCTGCGTCTCTGCGTTTATAACACACCACTTGTCAATGCCACGACAACATAACCTCCTGGTGTACTGGAACACTTGTCCGGGGATACAAACCTCTGGATTCTGGCTCCGGCTTACTACATACCGGGGCAGGCCTGATGCGCCAGAATAACGGTATTCGCAGCACCAAAACCAGGCGCTCTCAGACGAGTTGCGGGGAATTGAACTCATAGAGCCAAATCGCCATGTTTTCAGCGTTTGCAGCAAAATTGGGATAATTTTACATTTTGCGTTTATAAATCAGCGCCACGACAATACAGCCTTCTGATGTACTGTGAGGTGCTTGTCCGGAGACTTAAATGCCTGGATTCCGGCTAAAAATACGCCGGAATGACCGTATTTCCAGTAAAAAGCGCTAACGGAGTAATTTAACGCTTAACTGATGTTACGCACTCGTAGCCATAAGGTGGGAAAAACACATGCCCACCCGCTGCCTGGCCATCAGGCTAAACCGGGTAGGGTGGAACAAGCGTAGCGGTTCCACCAAACGGGAAAGGGACCTGTTCAAGGTTCGCTCAGTTATCAACGTTGACCTTGACTCGCCGTTTGCCGGTGAATTGTTGTTGCATAAGGGCTTTTTTCTCCTGTTTCAGGCCATAGGGTTTTTGTTGCAAGGTGTTTTTTGTCAGCGGTCGTGAGCAGAGGCGATTTGTTGTTCCTTATAGCAATAGCATATCAGGTGGAACCGCTGCGCTTGTTCCGCCCTACAGTCGGAGGAGGCCTGCGTAATATCAGCGCTTAATTCACATTTTAGTCAAAAAGCGTTCTTTGCGCATAATCACCAAAGCTTTCAGTCCCCTGCCTGTCATTAGCATACTTGCCCATAAGTTCGTCCAGCACACTTAAAATTTCTGTTTCATCAGCTTCTTCAAGATAAACCGTATTCAGACGCTCGCCTTCATAATCACCACCAAGACGTAAAACGTACTTACCCGGATTTTTCCCGACCAATCCGATTTCTGCAAGATAAGAACGGCCACATCCATTTGGACATCCTGTAATACGCGTGGTAATCGGGCGGTCCAAAATACCGTGTTTCCCTTGCAGGGTTTCAACCATGGTTACAAATTCGGGCAAGTAACGCTGTCCCTCTGCTAACGCAAGTGGACAAGTCGGCAACGCTACACACGCTATCGCTTCGCGACGTGTCGGGTTCATGGTTTCAATGGTAATACCATGCCTGGAAAGAATTTTGTCGAGTTTATTTTTATCGATCTCTTCGATGTAGGTGAACATCACATTCTGGTTTCCAGTGAAACGAAATCCACAAAAATCTGCTTCCGCAATTTCTTTCATGGCACTTTTGATGTTATATGAATTTTCATCAATAACACGCCCGCTTTCAACAAAGGCGGTGTAATACCATAGCCCTTTATAATCTTGCACCCACCCAAATGCATCTCCACGGTGGGTAAAGGCAGGAATATTGCGAGCAGGTTCCATTTTGAAACCAAGGCGCTTCTCAAGTTCACCAACGAAAAAATTTAGCCCCAGACGATCCAGCGTATATTTCAAACGTGCCAATTTACGGTCTTCGCGATTCCCGTAATCACGCTGAACTGCGGCAATCTGCCAACATGTGTCAAGCACCTTGTCCTTTGTTACAAAACCGATAATATCACTGCGCCGCGGGTAGGTTTTTTCATTCCCGTGTGTCACCCCCAGACCGCCGCCAATAGCCACATTAAAACCTTTAAAGTTTTTGCCTTCTCCAACGGCAATAAGACCGACATCATTCATAAACACATCAACATCATTGTGTGGGGGAATGGCCACAGCAATTTTGAACTTACGCGGAAGGTATCGATTTTGATATAATGGATCTGCTTCTGTTTCACATTCGTCAGGAAGCTTTTCACCATCAAGCCAAACCTCGCTATATGCTTTGGTTTGTGGCAACAAATGGTCACTGATTTTTTGTGCATATTTGTGGACTTCTGCATGGAAACGCGCAGTCGCAGGATTTGATCCTGTCATCACATTGCGATTGACATCCCCGCATGCTGATATAGCATCCAGGCCAAGCGCATCAAAATCTTTCATTGTTGGTTTCATTCGGGCTTTGACAACACCATGAAACTGCACCGTTTGGCGGGTGGTGATTTTAATCACACCACTCGCCTTGTTGTTACAGCTCTCTTGCAACCCAAGCCACTGCTGCGCACTCACATCCCCGCCTGGAATACGCAGACGAATCATAAATGAATACGCCCATTCCAGCTTTTTGGCATCGCGTTCGGCGCGCCGATCACGATTGTCCTGAATGTAAGCACCATGAAATTTAATAAGTTGCTTGCCCTCTTCGTTTACGTTACCGGTGACACGGTTTTCCATCTGATCGCTCAAGTCACCACGAAGGCCACGGCTTGCGGTTTTCATGCCTTCAACTTCTGAAAAGTTTTCCGGCCTGTTGATTTTTTCGGTCATTTCAGTCATTAGTAAACATCCTTTAAATAACGATCATTTTCTTCCAGGTCCGCAAGAAAGTCTGTCGCCTCTTCGGAAGAGAAAGACTTCTGCGCGGCAATTATATCAATAAGCGCCTGATCAACATCTTTGCTCATCGGGTCTCTGGTTCCGCAGAGATAAAGGATTGCTCCATTATCAATCCACTCCATCACATCTTTTGCCTTCTCTTTCAGGCGATCCTGTACATAAATCTTGTGGTCCTGATCACGAGAAAATGCCAGGTCAACCCTGTGCAGCGCTTCAGTAGCCAGATGTTCTTGCCATTCGGCCTGGTAAAAAAAGTCACAATGCATGTGTTGATTGCCAAAAAACAACCAGTTTCGTCCATCAGACCCACGCTCTGATCGTTCATAAATAAAGGACCTGAACGGCGCAACTCCTGTACCAGGACCGATCATAATCACGTCTTTATCATCTGGGGCCAAATTAAAGTTTTGATTTTGATGAATATAGAATTCAATGTTGTCACCTTCCTGAAGCTCAGCCAGATATTTGGAGCACATGCCATATCCAGTGCTGCCATTTTTATTTTTATGCATCGCCAGCGCCACTGTCAGATGAATTTCATTTTCATGGTAAGAGGGAGAGGAAGAAATCGAATAAAGTCGTGGTGTGCTGTCACCATTATTTTTCTCATCAGGCACCATAATACCTGCCGCATCTCCGCACGTATAAACAATATTGTCTTCATATTCGATTTCGACATGAAAGGTCTGTCTGGTTGAATCAATATCGTTCAAATTCATGATCTGTTTTATAACACCCTTAACTGGCTCCAGGCGCGTATATCCTTTACCGGTGCGCACAACAAATTCTTCGCTTGAGGAGGAGGTTTCTCCTGTAATTGAAGTATTCGCACCAACCAGATCATTCATGGATTTAACTGTTTTTTCAATCCACGCCGGACTGTGACTTGCATAATCAACGTCAAACAAAAGTGAGGCCTGAAACGATTTCCCGCCAAGACGCTGTAACTCTTTATCCAGATCGGTTGCGGCTCCGCAGAATATCTCGTAACTGGAATCCCCGAGCCCTGCCACAGCATAGTTTAATCCACTAAACAACCCATCACTTGCACTCTGAATATCTTCAAAAAATGGAACGGCGCTCTCTGGTGGATCACCTTCGCCGTGCGTACTGACAATGAAAATCGTAAGCGTATCCGGGGTGATATCTTTCGCTTTCAATCGATTAAAGGCTGAATTTTTAACTTTATACCCTGCGGCCTTGATTGCTTTCATTACTTGAAGTGATAATCCCCTGGAATTACCAGTCTCTGTTGCAAAATAAATCATCACAGGAGGTTTCTCTACATTAGAAACACAGACCGAAGCAGCAGCATCAAAACTTCCAATTCTCCCCTGCATATATCCTGCAAGCCAAATTTCCTGCTCATGATTAACACTGCCAAGCAATTGCTCCAATAATTCTTGCTGATTTTTTATAAGCATATTTAACTCCATTCCCTGTTATTTCTGTACCAATTTTCCATCAACCATATTATCTGTATTCTTGCGCATCATCGTTTTTCACCACCGACGGCCTGCGCGAAAACTTTCATCTGGTACAAACATGCGTATATACATGTGTCGTACCCGGTAGATGAAAACCCATTATACGGAATTCCATGCGCGTGAATATAGTTTTTTGGGAGCATGTTCTGAACAGCTGTCCAACAAACAAATTATTTCACCACGTATCCATTTTCTGCAATTAGCTGATCACCACGATTATTCACATACTCCGGAAACCGCTGATTCAAATATCAATATCATCTAATACACGATTTAATGAATCAACTTTGTGCACACTACAACAATTTTTACGTTTTTCAATACTTTCAAAAAAACTATTAATACTTTTCTTGCCAAACAGGGTTTTTCGTCAATAGCATATAGGGATACATATAAAGTGTTTATTTTAATATTCGGAATAACTACTACTACCTGATTACCCCTATTTTGCTGAATCCAGAGAAATCTGGCGTAATAATGGCCATGATTAGTGGACGTTAAAACTGGCACAGGAAATGCGTCTCAAAAATTTTCCGGAATACGACTTAAAATAAAAAATTTATTATGGAAACAATCTGCTGTCAAAAACGGGAAAATGGCTTGATGCTTATTACAAATAATTTAAAAGTCACTTTTCTGCGCTGCGCTATTTTCTTTCCGGAAGAGTAGTGAACGACAAGCATCTCTGTCGTCAAACCTGTAATCTTCGCAGACAATCGCACATTCAAAACCAAACCGCAACCGGCTTTATACACGAGCATACAAGCATGAAAAGGAAGTGTAAATTTACAGACAGATGGTGTCTTATGGACTTTCGGGAACAATCTGTAACTATTGCAAAAACCGGATGAGTTTAGCGAAACATTCATGATCAATGTACGCAAATTTACTTAAACAACCCGGTATCAACAGAAGTAAATCAAAAAATAATTGGCGTCGTCGACTGAACTGACATAAATGTACTGAAAACCACTCAAGGTAGATAAATTGGTAGAATAAATACCAGAATACTTCATGGGGAAAATCACACTACGCACATTACGTAATGATGAAAGAAAATTAATCATCGGAGCAACTCAACATCTCATTTTATTTCGGGTAGAAAACAGGAAATGCAAATACATGCCTAACATGTCAGAGATTCAGACTTTATAGCCTGCCCGTTTCATTTCATGACTACATTGAAATCTCCCGCAATAGCCTCGTCATTACACGTCTTTTTACCTTGCAATAAAATGAACGGAATGTACAAAAAATAGCCTGAACCTCCAGCACCACGCTTCCGGGTACAATATTTTTTCTAACAACGGAAGAAAGTCACTGTAGATTAGTCGGCTATCAAATAAGGAACGTGCACGTTCCTGAACCGTTCTCAGAAATAACGCCACCATTTGGCATTGATGATGACCAAAACGATTTGTGTGTGTAAAAACGGCTGTTGAACAAAGATGAAATCTCGTTATCACATTGTTCAGGTTCAGATATATTATTTGTACCATTTTCGTTTCGGCGAAACACAAGCGGCAAAGAAATTATCACGCAAATGGAAAAATACCACACAAATGGCAACCCATGATCAAGCGACAAAAGAGCACGAAATTTTCGCGCATGTCAGGCTGATACAGCCCTCTATCTCAATGGTTTTTAACGTATTCAAATGAATATTATCAATTTATCCTGGTAAAACAGAACGGCCTGAAATCCTGACAATCTATTAGAAACGTGCACATTCCTTAACATACCCATAGCGATTAGAATTCAGGCTTTATAGTGTGCAACCTGTTCGTTTCATAGCCAGGCGAAATAACAAACAATAGCCCGACTATCACCAAGAGTTTCAATACCACCATGCGCTGTCATGAAAACACCACTTGATCCAGATTCCCTCAGCACACCACAAAGTTGATTTAATGAACCGAAAAAATGACGACTCGAAAATAACCCGTGGTATAGAGCAAGGCAATCGGAGTTGCGATATTAAGCCCTGCCTTTATTGATTTGATACGGCGGATGCTGTGTTCGTAACAACCGGTGGATGGAGGTGATCTTTCTTATGCTGCTTTCGGCAAAAATTTGTTTTGATTATTGAGCAGAGCGGATTATTACTACTTCCAGCAGGCTACTGCTAATAGATAGCCTCATCGATTGCAAATCCCTCAAAACTTGATAGACTCGCCGTTCGTAAGTCTTTTTAGCTTTTGATCAGGTTTAAAAGTTTACGATGGTGATGATGTCTGGATAAAACTCAGGGTAACTCCTGACATAACACAGGGAATACCCTCGTTTGTTTTAGACATTATTCCAGGGTGCATTTCATGCATTTAAAATCAACCGGAATCCGGGTATTGCCCTCGACTCCGCGCGTTAGAAGCGTTTTACTATAAAATCAAGGAGATTAAAGTCTGATGGATCTACTAAAACTCAAGACAAAAAAACGAATGATTGGTGCCGCAATATTACTGGGTGCGGCTCTTTTTGCGTCCAATGCGACCGCAGCGAATGACATGGCTCCAGGAGCAGGAACGGTTACTGTGCAGGATGTTAATTTTGACCAGATCCTGGACATTATCACGACCGGTGGTCCTGGCAATATACTCAATGTATTCCTCGGCAATGGTGACGGTACATTTAGTAATGTCTTCGCAGCAGGGTTAGGGTTGGGCGTAGAAATGGGGCTGGTAGCGGCAGAGGATGTGCCCGAGATTACATTGTATCAAAACATGATGGCCCTCCACCTTGGAACCACTTGCTGCCCTGAAGGCGGATCAGGTGGCGGCGGCACGTTCGGTGGCTTCCAGATCCCTGGTGCTTCCTCACCTTGCTCCGGACTTCCCGTGGAATTGCTCAGCCTTATGTCTGCCGGAGGAAATTGCTGAGTAACGGGCAAATCGTATAGCGCAGCGCAGGCGTATCTTTATCGTGCACCTGCTCATTAGCCGGAGCCAGGTTATAACCTGACTCCGGCTATTTTTTTGCCGTGAAATCAACCAGAAAGACCTGGTGAAAATAAACAACCCCGCAGCAAGCTGCGGGGAATTAAACCTGCCAGAGATTAAATAAGGGACGTGCACCCCCGACCCCGTCCTCCCTCAACCTGTCATGCCTCCCGGCAATAATCGCCCTTCCCGCCAGCACTCAACTAGCGTAAAATGCGCGGCCTTTTCACTGCACCATTTTCATTACGTTTACCGCGCCTTCTCCAGAGAGTTTTCATCCATGTTTGAGCCTCATGCCGCACCCACGCGCAACATCAAAAACGATGTGTTATCCGGCCTCACCGTTGCCCTGGCGCTGGTGCCCGAAGCTGTGGCTTTCGCCTTTGTGGCCGGGGTCGAACCACTGGTGGGACTGTATGCAGCCTTTATGGTGGGGCTAATCACCGCGTCCATCGGTGGGCGACCAGGCATGATTTCCGGTGCCACTGGCGCGCTGGCGGTAGTAATGGTGGCGCTGGTGGCCGATCACGGCGTGGAATACCTGTTCGCCACCGTGGTGCTGATGGGCATCATCCAGGTAAGCGCGGGTGTTTTTAAACTGGGTAAATTCATTCGCATGGTGCCGCACCCGGTTATGCTGGGTTTTGTTAACGGCCTGGCCATTGTGATTTTTCTTGCTCAAATGAAAAGTTTTCAGACCCCCGACGCAGAGGGGGTTTTGCAATGGATGAACGGCAATGCCCTGTGGGTGATGCTCGGACTGGTGGCATTAACCATGGCCATCATCCACTACCTGCCCCGGCTCACTACCACCGTGCCTTCGTCGCTGGTCGCTATCGTGGTAGTCAGTCTACTGGTGATCGGCGTGGGACTGGAAACCAAAACCGTGGGCGACATCGCGTCCATCGCTGGCGGCCTGCCGGATTTTCACATCCCTTTGGTGCCGTTTACGCTGGAAACCCTGTGGATCATTTTGCCTTACGCGGTGATCCTCGCTGCCATCGGCCTGATCGAGTCACTGCTGACGCTGACCCTGATCGATGAACTCACCGAAACCCGCGGTCGTGGTAACAAGGAATGCATTGCCCAGGGTACGGCCAATATTGCCACCGGCTTTTTCGGCGGTATGGGCGGTTGCGCGATGATCGGCCAAAGTATGATCAACGTGAACTCCGGCGGTCGCGGGCGGCTTTCCGGTATTACCGCCGCGCTGGCGTTGCTGGCCTTCATCCTGTTTGCCTCCGGTCTCATCGAGCAAATTCCGTTGGCGGCATTGGTGGGCGTGATGTTCATCGTGGTCATTGGCACCTTTGAGTGGTCCAGCTTTCGCATTCTCAAAAAGGTACCACCCGCCGATGCCTTCATCCTCATTCTGGTATCCGGTATCACCGTGGCCACTGACCTTGCTATCGCGGTCATCGTCGGGGTCATCGTCTCGGCGCTGGTGTTTGCCTGGGAACATGCCAAGCACCTGCAAATCACCAGCTTTACCAACGAAACGGGCGGCAAGGTTTATGAGCTGCACGGCCCTCTGTTTTTTGCCTCGGTGAAAAACTTCGGGGAACAATTTGACGTGCATAATGATCCCGACGACGTGGTGGTAGAATTCAAACACTCTCGTGTCTACGACCACTCCGCCATCGAAGCCATCGACGCACTGGCCGAACGTTATCTCAAAGCCAACAAACGCCTGCACCTGCGCCATATCAGTCCGGAATGCCAAAAACTGCTCACCAAAGCCGGTGATCTGGTGGAGGTCAATGTGATCGAAGATCCAAAATATCGTGTCGCGGATGACCAGCTGGGCTAAAATGTGAATTAAGGGACGTGCACGCAATACGCAATAACATCCCGATCTTGCATCTCATCTTCAGCCCGTCTTCGCCTAAAGCGCCTACTGTTGGTGCCCGTTCTTCAATCACAAAAGCTGAGTAGGGTGGGCACGTTTTTTGTGCCCACGCGGAAAATAAACCCAATCCAAACAATTAATTTTCATAACAATCCGGTGAAACACGGTTTGTGTGAGGGGTCGATTCAATGGCCATATTCAACATTGCATCGGTATGTCAAGGAAGAAAAATATTCTGTGGATTGGGCAGCATGTGATTCAGATGTTGATGGTTTGAGTTGTGAAGAGTGATCTCCGCGTGGGCACAAAAAACGTGCCCACCCTACATGGTTAAGTACATGCGAACACAAGGCTATTACTCGACAACGGCTCTGGTGTGCCACTTCAGAATCCCTGCTTTTGGTGGTGTTCTACCTTCGGTCACCCATGGCCTCGTCCTTCATCGCGCCTTGCCCGTCACAAAGTTCAACGCACTTTAACAGGCCGGTTTAACTGGAGATTCCAGGTTTAAATGTGAATTAAGGGCTAAATCGTTCTGTTAGTTGTTGAAAATACCGTTATTCCGGCATGTTTTTAGCCGGAATTCAGAGGCTTACCCCCGAACGAGCGTT
>JAADIL010000003.1:3650-26103 GCA_013151355.1 Gammaproteobacteria bacterium | reverse complement strand
TTTTCGTTACTGGATATTTTGAATAATATTTTATCCAGCCAGCGAGTGCTGCACAGGCGTCGTAAAACCCCAAACAGATAAGTGGGAAACGTCACATAATAACGCGGCCTGGGTCGACGTGACTCCAGGGCATGGACCACCTTTTTGAGCACAGCCTCTGGAGGTAAGGTAAAGGGTGCTGAAGGCCCCTCTTTTTTGAGCCGGTTTTCCATTTTTTGATAGGTGTCGTGGTGTGCGCTGTGGCGGGCATCGATATGTTGCTGGTATGCAAGGAAGGAATTCTTTCGGAACCGGCTTTCGATGGGGCCGGGTTCAATCAGTGAAACCGTTATCCCCGTGCCGGTCAGTTCCAGGCGTAAGGTATCTGTAATGCCCTCAAGTGCAAACTTGCTGGCGTTGTAGGCGCCACGGTAAGGCAGGGCAATGAGGCCAAGCACCGAGCTGTTCTGAATAATGCGCCCATAGCCCTGTTTTCTCATTATGGGGATGATCCGGTTGGTTAATTCCACGGTGCCAAAAAAATTGGTCTCAAATTGTTGGCGCAGCACTTCGCGTGACAAATCTTCTACGGCGCCCGGTTGCCCGTAAGCGCCGTTGTTAAAAAGCGCAAAAATTTTCCCGTGACCAAGGTGCAGGGTTTCTTCGACAGCCTGTTTGATGGATGCCGAATCAGTCAGATCAAGCTGGATGGTGGTGAGGCCTTCCGATTGTAATCGGGATACGTCTTCCGCTTTGCGTGCGCTGGCGATAACGTTGTAACCGCGTATTTTTAATCCACGGGCAACACACTGGCCGATACCGCTGGAGCAGCCAGTAATGAGTACAGCGCGCTCATGGTGAGCTGCGGGAGGTGTGGATGAAACCATGAAGAGTAGTGTTAACCGAGCTGATCTTCGACAAATTGTCGTTGAATTTTTTCGACCTGTTCCTTGTTGGCGATAAGCGCGTTGACACATTCTTTGTCGAGCTGACCGCCAGCAAGGCGTTGCAACATGGCATAGGCATTATGGTTACTCCAGGCTTCCTTGTAGGGGCGTTTGCTGGTGAGGGCGTCAAAAACATCGGCAACGGCGACGATACGTGCTTCCAGCGGAATTTCTGTACCCTGCAAACCATTGGGATAACCGGTGCCATTAACGGCCTCGTGATGAAATTCGGCAATATTGCGCAGGATATTAATGTTTTCAAAGCTGTCCAGGCCATGATCTTTCAACATGCTGTCAATAATCTCACAACCTTTGTGAGAATGGGTGCGCATAATTGTTGTTTCTTCTTCGGTCAGTTTGCCCTTTTTTTGCAGGATGTTGTCGGTAATGGCTATTTTGCCGATGTCATGCAGGGGCGAGAATAAAAAGACATTTTCGATGTATTCATCATCCAGGTCATGGTTATCAGCAATGTGTACAGCAATCAACCGGGAGTAACGTGACATGCGGTCAATATGCGCACCCGTCTCCGAGTCCCGATGATGGGTCATGTCGTGTGCGGTCTTGACCGTAGCCAGCAAAGTGCGCACGGAGCTTTGCTCATTGATAATCAGCAGCGAAATCAAATGGCCAATAATATCAAAATAATGCAGCGCACCATCATTAAAGACATCTTTTTTGCTGGCATTGAAAAAAACGAAACCAAAAAAAATGTTGTTCAAAAACATCGGCAGGGTGTAGCTGGAGGCATAACCCTGTTTGTTAATGCTTTTGGAGTGTTTCTGTCTGCCATCTGCAAAGATGTTGAGATCATTCACCACGCGCGGCTTTCGAAGTTTCACAATTTCCTGGAGCGATGATGCATTTGCCAGTGGTGTCTGATAGTGCCGTAACGGGTTTTCGCCGCCGCTGCTGTGCACATAGGTTTTCAGCATGTCCGTTTTGTCGTCGTAAATGGCGACGGCAATGCGGTCGATAAAGCCAAACTGTTCTTTGATGGCGTAATGTATGCTGGTGAGTTTTTCACCCAGTGGGATGTTTTCGTTGAGGTGCCGCAACGTATCCTGATGATGAAACATAAAATTACCCGGTTTTTGTGGATGCTTCCACTTTAGCGCCATGCCAGTACTCCATCAAGGTGATATTGTCGGGTTCGGCCTTCCTGCCATGTTTTGCGACAAGACACCCCGAATACTGACTGCTGGCGCCTGTTTTTTTGTTTCGGGCCGGGAACTTTTTCTGTCGAAAGAACGTTCATGGCAGAGGCGGAGAGCAGGTAGTTCAGTTGTGTGCGTAACTTTCTTGCTCCTGACTCACTAATAATGAACATAAATTGTTCGCAAAACTGTCCAGGGACTCCCGCATTCTATAATCTTCCGTGGTAATGAAGATATTTCCTTCCAAAAAATCAGAGGGAGGGTCAGCTGCGCGCTTTGACGCGCTGGTTCGCCCTCATATCACCTACCTGTATCGTCTTGCGTATCGCTTTTGTGGCAACCCGGAAGATGCAGAAGACCTGGTGCAGGATTTGTTTGTCAAACTTTTTCCCCGTTGTGCCGAGCTGGAAGTGGTTGAAAAGTTGCGTCCGTGGCTGGTGACATCCCTGTATCGCATGTTTGTGGATGGTACCCGGCGGCAAAAGCGTTCGCCACTGGAGCTGATCGACGACGAGGTCGCATTTTACGAAACGGTTGGTAGCGGCACGGTATTACCGGATCACGAACTTGCCGAGGATCAGCGCATCGATCAAATGCAGGCGGCTTTTCAACGACTGTCCGAAGATCACCGAGTGTTACTGACTCTGCATGATATTGAAGGTTATCGGCTGCTGGAGTTGCAAAAAATGCTCGATGTGCCTGTGGGTACCCTGAAGTCACGCATTCACCGTGCGCGGGCTCGTATGCGGAAAATTCTTGAATCAGACGCATCGAAACCGTAGACAGGCCCAAAAATATTTTGGTAATAATCCCGGTAATCAAATTAAAGGGAACACTTTTGATGCACAAAGCGTTTTATGGGTCAAGAGGAGAGAGGTCAGAAAACATCATGAATTGTACTGAATTTAACGATTGTCTGAACGACAACATTGGTCAGGAGCCGGGTGCGGCTGAACAGACGTTTGATGCCCACCGGGCGTCGTGTGCAGCGTGTCAGGCCGTGTATACGTCGGAACTGGCCATGCTGGAGAGGCTGAGAGCGATGCCGGTAGTGGAACCCCCGGAGGGGTTTGCTGACCGTGTGCTGGCCAATGCCATCAGGCGGAATATACCGCAGCACCAAAATCATCACCGTCGAGGTTTTATGGTGGGTTTTGGTAGTGCTGCCGCCGCCGCGCTTGCTGTGTGGGTTGTTGTGGGTATGTTTCCGGGTGAGTTGCCAGATACAGGCAGCGCTCCTGAGCAGGTCATTGCCAGCTCGAACCCGGTCGATACGGTGAGACAACAGTCTGTGCTGTCTATTGCCCTGAACACACAACAGACCGTCAGGTTGGCTTTTGCTTCCAGTGAGTCGCTGAAGGGCGCCAAAATCACCATTCGTTTGCCTGAGAATGTGGCCCTGGTGGGATACCCCGGTCGACGCGAGTTAAGTTGGGAAACGAATCTTGAAAAGGGTGACAACCTGCTGAGTTTGCCGATTATCGCAACTCAGGTGGCACGGGGCGAATTGATCGCTGATATTGAGTATGAAGGTCGAGTGAAGACGCTGACGCTGAATCTTGAAACCGGGGCAGGAGCCGCGCCAGCTACGTCATCGACGGACAGTGAGTTTTATCCGCTGATCGGGTAACGATCGAAAGAAGTACATGTGCGAAGTAGGGCAGGGTTTAGAGGAGAGGAGTAAGTGTTATGAAAATTGTGCAAACGAGTATTATTGTTGGCCTTGCGTTTTTTCTGTCCGCAGGCATCAGTTTCGGCGCAAATCTGGATGATATTGATTTCACCATCAGGATTGTTGAATCAGATGATGTGGACGAAATACACAACGAGCTTTCATTGCCAGACATGATTTTTGATGCACCGCGTGAACATGCAGAAGATGGTGGCGGTCATGGAAATCAGGAAAATGAAGCTGGTGGGCATGAGCATAAAGTCTCGCATGAAGATGAGGTGGAGGCCCGTGATGAACGCGAGGATGAAATCGAAGACCATGATGAAGCTCGTGAAGATGATGATGACATGAATGATGAGCATGACGAAGCTCATGAAGAAGAAGAGCATGAAGAAGAGCATGAAAAGGAAGATAACCGGGAAATATCGGATGACGGTGTTTGATAGTTCCAGGTAATTTTTGACAGAATTGGTTGTGCGACCGAAATCCCCCCCTTGTTTTCAAGGGGGGGATTTTTTGTGGTTGGTAACGTAAAATCTGGCCGGTTATTGAGCCTGGAAGCCTCAGCTGGACAGGGTGAGGTGTGCGTTTGTGGTGGTGGAGGGCAAAGCGTGGTGACAGGGAATAGTCGTTTTGTTCCAGGGGGTTACAACGTGGTCATGCGCTGCTGAAAACGTGTGGTTTTCCCGGTAGTAATAAATTGCTGGCAATATCTTTCGTATCCGTAATTCAGTGTCAGAATGGAGCAGTCAATTGAGGATTCCAGGTTGAACCAAATGATGTTGTATGATGGCTGCGAGGTGAACCATGTTGTTGGCTTCTGTAGAATTGCTGTTAATCATTAATAAAAAATCATTCCGTTGGGGTCAAAATGGTGAATGTGGTTGTAACCGGAAGTCTGAAGTTATATTTGTGTGTGATGTTGGGATTGTTGGTGGCGGTGGCTGATGCACATGCCGGGGCCGGGCAGGACTATTTTGATACCGGGGTGCGGGCTTCCGGCAAGGGGGATTATTCTGCTGCATTGCGTCATTTCACAAAGGCCAAACAGGCTGGCATGGATACGGCAGCGCTCAAATATAATGTGGCGGTGAGTTATTACCGACTTCGGCAGTATGAAAATGCACGCAGGATTTTTTCGGAATTGGCCGATGTGGGCTCCTTCGAGCAACTGGCCTATTTTAATCTGGGTTTGATCGCCAACAAACAGAAGGATGAGCCTGCGGCTGTTCGTTGGTTTCAACGTGCGTACCGCAATGTCAGCAGCAAAAAAATTCAGGTTTTGGCGGAGGAGGCCTTGAAACGTTTGGGCAATTCGCCGCGCAGAGTTCGCCGCTCTGATCCTGACTGGACAGGTTTTGTTTCCGGTTCGTTGTCATATGACAGCAATGTCACCCTGGTCAACAGTGATCTTCTTGGTGTTACCAACGAAAACGATACTGCAATGGATGTTTCAGCATCGACTGCGCGCTGGTTAAAGGGCGGTATAAATAATGGAGTGCGTATGTCATTTGGTGCAAGTCTGCAAAAATACAGCAAGCTGAGCCAGAATGATTACAGTCAGTTAAGTGCACGAGTGATGCGTTATGACCGTCTGGGTGACTGGAAAATGCGCATTGGTGGTAGCTGGGATGAAATTTATTTTAACGGCAGCGAGTATCAGCGCATTGTCAGTGTCGATGCGCGCAGCCGGAAGGTATTGTCGGAAAACAATCAATTGCGTTTGCGCTACAAGCTGAGCCGTATTCAGGCAACTGATGCAGTATTTGATTATCTTGACGGTTGGCGACAGCAGTTGCGCGCAGGCATTCAGTTGCGTGATGGTAAAGACCGGGTCCGCTACTACTATCAGTTGGAGCTGAATAACAGAAAAGACCGCATGGGTACCATTGATCCGTTTGTCAGCTATTCGCCGACACGGCACACGCTGCGGGCTACGGGCTGGTGGGGGTTGGGAAGTAGCTGGTATACACGCCTGGATGCCCGCTATCGCTATGGTCGCTACAACGATCCCAGTATTTTGAATGGTGGAGCGATTGAGCGTCGTACGGACAGCCAGATACGGTTGTCTGCGCGAATCAGCCACGTATTTGCCCGGCGCTGGACTGTGGACGGACAATACATTTATACAAACAATGATTCCAGTGTTGACCGAAGAAGTTATGATCGTTCCATTGTGAAGGCCGGAGTCACCTGGTCTTTTTAGGTCTGACTGATTGGGAAGCAAGGCGTGGCACATGCCCGCATAATGGAGAGGATAAATGGCTGCACGGCTTGATGTGTTAACCACCTGGGTGAATGAAGTGTTGCGCAGTGCAACCGGTAACACTTCACAGCCTGTCGATTTTCAGCTTGCTCCTGCTTCGGAAGATGCCAGTTTTCGCCGTTATTTCCGGGTGACGGGCTCTGCCGTTGCCGGTTGTTTTGACGGGGTGGGCGAAAGCCTGATTGTCATGGATGCGCCACCGGACAAGGAGGATTCACATCCCTTTGTTATTATTTCTGGCTTGTTGACCGCTGCTGGTCTTGGTGTGCCGCAAGTGTTTGCAAAAGATTTCGGGCAGGGTTTTTTGCTGTTGAGTGATCTGGGCGCACAAGTCTATCTCGATGCCTTGAATGAACACACGGTTGAATCGCTATACGCGGATGCGCTGGATGCGCTGTTCAAAATGCAGCGCAATGCATCACAATATGTTGCTGAGTTGCCAGTCTGTGATGAAACATTGTTATTGAACGAGATGGCATTGTTTGATGATTGGTACTGCCAGCAGTATCGTGGATGGTCTTTTACCGATAAACAGCGAACCGGACTTGACTGTGTGTTTCAGCAATTGTGCGAGTCGGCACTGGTCCAACCACAAGTATTTGTTCACCGCGATTACCATTCGCGCAATTTGATGGTAACGGAACAACACAATCCGGGTATTCTGGATTTTCAGGATGCCGTGTTTGGCCCGGTGACCTATGACCTGGTTTCCCTGTTGCGTGATTGTTATATTGATTGGCCGCGTCCACGAGTAGAGCAATGGGCGCTGGGTTATTTGCATCGCGTCGCCGATGCCGGTTTGATTCCACCTGCACCCGACACTACGTATTTGCGCTGGTTTGACTGGATGGGGGTACAGCGCCATCTCAAGGCTGCGGGCATCTTTGCCCGCTTGCACTTGCGTGATAACAAACCGGGTTATCTGGCTGATATTCCACGTACTCTGGCCTATGTGCGTGATGTCTCGATGCGTTATCCCGAACTCAAAAGTTTACACACGTTGTTGGCAGATCTCACGGAATAGGCTTTTCTCTTTTCTCTTTTCTCTTTATCCTGTCTTCCATGAAAGCAATGATCCTTGCCGCCGGTCGTGGTGAACGCATGCGTCCGTTGACAGATAACACACCCAAACCGCTACTGATGGTGGGAGGGAAGCCGTTGATCCAGTGGCATATTGAAGCGTTACAGGCCGCCGGTTTTACCGAGCTGGTGATTAACCATGCCTGGCTGGGTGAGCAGATCGAATCACGGCTGGGTGACGGTGCACAATGGGATGTGCATATTGTCTATTCCCCGGAAGGCGAACATGCACTGGAAACCGGTGGCGGTATTTTCCGCGCATTGCCGTTGTTGCAGGAGGATGAACCGTTTTTGGTGGTTAATGCGGATGTGCTGACGGATATTGATTTCCGGCAGCTGCCCGCTCGTATTGAAGGACTGGCGCATCTGCTGCTGGTGCCTAATCCAGTGCATCATCCGCAGGGGGATTTTGTACTGAAAGATAAAAATGTCAGTAGTGTGGGCGAGCCTCGATTAACGTTCAGCGGTATTGGTATTTACCGTCCGCAGTTGTTTGCAGGTTGTCAGGATGGAGTTTTTCCGTTGGCTCCCTTGCTGCGTCAGGCCATGCAACAAAACCGGGTTAGCGGACAGTTACATCAGGGTGTGTGGCTGGATGTGGGTACGAAAGAGCGTTTACAATATGCAAACACCCACCTGGATGAAAGGTGACCGTTATCGGGTTAAGGGTATTCACCCATTTTTTTATTTCTTTTCTGTCTCACAAGTTTTCCAGGAAAATAATGTCCGAAACAAGTAGCCGCTGGGCTCGTAATCCCCTAGTGTAGGTCCCGTATGGCGTAGGTGTTTTCCTACGTTGTTGTAGGGGCGCTGCAGGATATATCGTACGGTATATTTTAATGCGAGGTGATTGGTTCACAAGACGGATTGGGTGAGATTACAGGTTTTAGAGGGTAGTGTTGTAATGATTAAAGTCATGGTAGTTGATGACCACGAACTGGTGCGCACGGGAATCACGCGTATCCTGAATGATGCGCCGGGTATCCGTGTGGTGGGTGAAGCCGCCAGCGGCGAGGAAGCGTTAACCCTGGTGCGCAAAAAATCTCCCGACGTGCTGCTGATGGATGTCAATATGCCCGGTATTGGTGGTCTGGAAGCCACCCGCAAGTTGTTGCAATCAGACCCTGAGCTGAAAATTATTGTGGTCTCAGTGCATTCGGAAGAGCCTTTCCCCAGCCGCATGTTGCAGGCCGGTGCCAGCGGTTACCTCACCAAGGGCTGTGCGGTGGATGAGATTGTGGCGGCCATCAAGGCCGTGTCGGCGGGGGATCGTTATATTGGTGCGGACATTGCGCAGAAGCTGGCGCTGAAAATGACTCCAGGTGGGGAAGTGACCCCCTTTGATGCGCTTTCTCCACGGGAAATGCAAGTCATGCTGATGTTAACCCAGGGGCAACGTTTGCAAGTGATTTCTGACAAACTGTGTCTGAGCCCAAAAACGGTGAGCACGTATCGTCACCGCCTGTACGAAAAACTGGGTGTGGGCAGTGATGTTGATCTGGCCCGGCTGGCCATGAATTATGGCATAATCGATGCGGCATCTGAGGTAAGCAGCCCTTGAGTCAGGCCACCGGAACTATTTCTTCCGCGTAAACATCATAATGTGGTGTGCGTCCTTCTGCGTTCAGCAGTCAATATCAAATGCCCGGCACGTTCGTTGTTTAATCTCTATGGGTTCAATTTCCCGCAGCTTGCTGCGAATATCGTCATTCTGGCGCAGGCCAGAATCCAGGGTTGAAACCCCTGGACACCGGCCTTCGCCGGTGTGACATTAATCGCTTTGGGTTTAATGCCCCGTCAGCTTGCTGCGGGGTCGTTTATTCAAACATGCAGGTTGTGACCGGGTATTTTTATATAGGCAACCTGTTTGCATTGCAGGCAGATTCATTTACGGACAGGTCCATTTACGAAAATCGAATCAAAAGTAAAGAAATGAGTGTTTGATTGATCAGCAAAGTCAGTGAATTTATGGGTGATCGCCCTGATTGCCCTGACAGTAGTGGTGGATTTCATGGTAATCGCATTCTACTTCGCGGTATTATAGGCGCTGCGAAATGGTGATGTGAAAACCAGCGATGTTTGAGGAGCGTTCAGCGCCGTGATTGTTTATCTTCCCAAATGCAGGACGTTATTGAGCTTTTGCTTCGCGGCATTTTTTGCGCTGGGTGCACAGGCAGAACCAGCGGAATTCACTTTGCCGGATGTGCAGGGAGTGGAACACAAACTGTCGGATTATCGTGGTAAGTGGGTGGTGGTGAATTATTGGGCTACCTGGTGTCCCCCCTGTCTCACGGAAATTCCGGAACTGGTGGACTTTCATGAAGAGCGCAAAGACAGGGATGCTGTGGTGCTGGGGGTCAATTTTGAAGATATCAGTCTCAATGCACTGAAGCAGTTTTCTGAAGAATATTTTATAAATTTCCCCGTTTTGCGCACCAGGCCCGGTCCTGACTCGGCGTTGGGCCCCATTCCCGGTTTGCCTACCACCTATCTGGTATCACCCGAGGGGGAAGTGGTTGCCCGCCAGGTTGGCCCGGTTACCGCAGAGCTGATCGCAGATTTTATTGCACAGCAAACCGCAGAATAGAATGGAGAGTGTGAATCGTATGGAGAGCGTGAGTCGTATGGCGAGATTATTTACCCACACAAATATCGTTATTGTTTTACTGTTATGGTTTCTGTGTGCGGGTCAGGCACAAGCGGTGACAGGCAAAGATCCTTATGCCTATTTTTTCAACGAAACCTGGGGCAATTTTTCTGAAGAACTGGAGACGGCACGCACCCAGGGGAAAAAAGGAATCCTGTTATTTTTTGAAATGGATGAATGTCCATTTTGTCATCGTATGAAAGAAACTGTACTCAACCAGCCCGCAGTACAGGAATATTTTCGCCAGCACTTTCTGAGTTTCAGTGTGGACATTGAGGGTGATGTGGAAATGATTGACTTTCAGGGTCAGGCCATGCCGCAAAAGGACTTTGCTTTCAAGGTGAATCGGGTGCGTGTGACTCCGGTATTCGCTTTTTATGATTTGGAAGGCAAACAGATAATGCGTTACACGGGGGCCACATCAAGCGTTGAGGAATTTATGTGGCTGGGTGAATTTGTCGAGAAGGGACTTTACAAAGAAATGCGTTTCACCAAATACAAGCGGCAAAAGGCCAGGGCTGCCCAGCAGGTAAAATGAACGGGTCGTCAGTGCAGTATTGCCGTAGATTATTATTTCTACCCTTATTTTTTTCGATACCATGCTTGTTGTGGGCAAATGAAGTTTCGTTACCGGAGCCGCTGACGCTTGAGTTTGCGCTTGGTCTGGCGTCGGCGGATCACCCCGAACTGCAAATAGCGGCTGCTGAACTGGAGCGTGCCAGGGCAGAGCAGTGGCGGGTTGACGCCGAGACGGGTGTTAACGCGACACTTTTTGCACGCTTGCGCTGGGTTGATCCGCCGTCAAGCCGTATTATCCAGGAGTCCCGGGATGATCATCTTGTCAAACTGTCTCTGGAAAAATCCCTGTACGACTTCGGCCGCAGCACAGCAAAAGAAAATGCGACACTGGCAGCACGAAACCAGCGTACTTTGATTTATCGTGATACCTTTACCCGCCATCGCATTGATATTATGGCCGCTTTTTTTGATGTGCTGTTGGCCGATCAGAGCTATGTGCGTGATACCGAAGAGATGTCCATGACCTTTGTGAATTCTGACCTTGCGCGCGAGCGCAATGAGCTGGGTCAGTTGTCAGATATTGAGCTTATGGAGACGCGCAGTCTGTTTCAGGCATCACGATTGCGTCAGGCACAAAGTGAAGCTGCGCAACGTACCACACGGGCACGTCTTGCCGATTTGCTGAATCGTCCGGGACAACTGTCCGAGAAATTATCCATTCCTCAATTGAGTTTTGCTGCGCGAAAACCTCCAGAAGATGTGAATGACTGGTTTACCGAGCTGGAGCAGGGGAGTCCGCAACTACAGGCATTGATGGCACAACAGGTGAGCGCAAAGGCGCAACTAAATCTGGCACAGGCAGATGACAATCCGTTACTGTCAGGCCAGGTTGAGGTGTCTGAATATACCCGGACATTTGGTGGTAACGATAACTGGCGAGTGGGTGTCTCTCTGGATGTGCCACTGTTCAACAGCGGCCGCAGTGCTGCATTACAGGCCCGGCGTCGGGCTGAGTTGCGCAAGATTGAAGCTGGTCTGGAGCGGCAGCGGCGGGTATTGCGACAACAGTTGCTGAACATCTGGACTGAATTGCAGACCTTGCGAGTAGAAAAACAACGCCTGGCATTCGATCAGGACTATCGTGATTTATATCTTGATCTCAGACGTGCCCAGTATGAACTTGAAGTTGCTACCGATCTTGGTGATGCCATGGTGAGTATGTCAGCGTTACGTTATCGTGTCATGCGGGCGGATTTTGCCACAGCACTGGCCTGGGCACGTATCGATGCCTTGCTGGGTCGGTCGCACGGTAATACCGAGAAATCAAATATTGAAAGACCAATGGATGCCAGTGCTGATGAGCGCTCATCAGCCAGGAATAATCGTGTGAACTAAAATGTGGATTAAGCGCTAAAAATATCCAAACGAATAAAATCATTGGTTTATATTCAGAGGAACAGGTTGTTCCCTGGTCACGAATCACAAGGACATAAAATCTGACGCAAAGGCGCGGAGACGCAGAGGACGCAAAGCCATGCCTTTCCCGTACCCTCTCATCCTCTGCGCTCTCTGCGTCTCCGCGCCTTTGCGTTGGGTTTTCATACATCCCGATTTCACTGCATACGCGGAAAACATGGCAATTTAGCGCCTAATTTACATTTAAAGGAGAAACAATATGAATTCACCGGGCCGGGCCGTTGATGTGTTGCGTATATTGCCCATGCTGGTTTTTGCACTTGTTTTTCCGCTGACTGCATCGGCAGCGGAGGAAGAGGCAACCCTGCAATGGGTACGCACCGTTGCTTTGGGCACGCAGGTCAATGGGGTCGTTGCTGAAGTGAAGGTCAACAAGGGAGACCGTGTGCGTATTGGCCAGGTATTGTTGCGCCTGGACAATGAGGTATTGCGCGCCGAAGTGTTTGCTGGCGAGGCCAGACTCAGGCAGGCAGAAAATAACCGGGATGAAGCCCAACGAGAACTGGAGCGTACCCAGGAGTTGTATGATCGCACCTTGTTGTCTGACCATGACTTGCAGTTAGCGAAAATTCAAAGAGATGCGGCGGAAGCGGATCTACTTTCGGCCAGTGCCCGTCTGACGAAAGCAACACATGATGACCACTACAGTGCGATACGGGCACCTTTTGCGGCATGGGTATTACAGCGCAATGCACAACCAGGACAAACCGTAGTGAGCAGGATGCGGGCTGCGCCACTAATCGTGTTGGCCGAAGCAGATCGCATGTTGGCGCGTAGTCTGGTGAGTGGGACGACAATCAATAATATCAAACGCGGCGACAAGGCAAAGGTAAGCGTGGCAGGAAAAAACTATGCTGGCACTGTCAGTTTCGTAGCCCTGCAGCCGGAAAAAACCGGCAGTGATCGTTATGCTGTTGAAGTGATTTTTGCCACAGACAAACAGGTATTGCGTGTCGGTCAATCGGCCAGGGTAAAATTTTGAACCGGGTTTGTGTGCGGTGTTATGTCTCGGGCCAGGTGCAGGGTGTTTTTTTTCGCGCTTCGGCACGGCATGAGGCTGAACGACTGGCTATTAGTGGTTATGCGCGGAACTTGCAGGATGGTCGGGTCGAGGTGCTGGCCTGTGGTGCAAAACCACTGGTGGAAGAATTTTGCACCTGGTTGTCAAAAGGGCCGACGCAGGCGCAAGTCAGTAATGTGAGCTGTGAACTGGCCGATGATAATCCGCCGCCGTTATTTACCATCGAGTGAGCGCGATGAGTACATGGAGTCTTGAAGAATGGGAAGGCAAGGCGAATACAGATGAGCATCTGGTAACATATCAACTCCACATCACGCTTCAGCAGGCACAGCAGATACGGGTCGGTTGTCTGGCCAGGTTTTTATTCCCGGCAGGACATTATCTTTACACTGGCAGTGCCCGTCGCAATTTATCTGCACGGGTGCGTCGTCATTTGTCCCGACAAAAAAAGCGGCGCTGGCATATCGATTATTTATTAATGGCGTCTGCGGCACGGGTAACAGCGGTTGGGCTTTTTAGTGAAACCGAATGTCGCTGTAATCAACGTATTAACGGCGAAATTTTGCTGTCAGGGTTTGGTGCCAGCGATTGTCGGGCGCAGTGCGGTAGTCATCTCAAATACCTTGGCAACAAGGCTGACAAGTGAAAACAGAATATCAATCCATCGCTGCTTTTATCACCAAAGATGGTTCACTGATTCGTGAACTGATGCACCCCGCGACGCATAAAAATGCCAAACAAAGCCTGGCTCAAGCGGTCATTCCTGTTGGTACGCGTACCCAATTGCATCGGCATGTGCGCAGTGAAGAGCTGTACCATATTACCTCGGGTCAGGGACGTATGACCCTGGCTGATGAAATATTTACCATGTCGGTGGGGGACACACTGTGTATTCCGCCGGGCATTGCGCATTGTATTGAAAACATCGGCGACAAGGATCTGGTGATCCTGTGCTGTTGTGCACCTGCCTACTCTCATGATGATACGGAGTTGCTGGAGGAGTAGATCTTCTGCCCCTTTAGACAGGTATGGAGATGCCGGTATTCCGTATGTTTTAGCCGGAATCCAGAGGCTTAATTCTCCGGACAAGCGTTAAATATCTGGTGGTTTTTTAAATGCAGAGTGTTTTTAGCGCTTAATTCACATTAAAGAGGGGCTGAAGCAGAGATATCAATTGTATAAGTTGTTTAATCTCTATGGGTTCAATTCCCCGCAGCTTGCTGCGGGGTTGTTTATTAGAGCGGAACAAAAAAATCTATAAAACCCCATCCACCCTCTTCCCGGGTAGGACCTGGTCTGATGGCTATGGGGGGCATCATGGTACGATAAGTGTCACTTTTGTTGGGTTCCTGGAAATCACTTCACTAACCAAGTCTTTGGAGTACGTTATCCGGTTGCTGCTGTGTTTAATGCCTGTGCCCATTTCCGGGTATATCACAACCAGGCTCAAGGTATCGTAATCCAGCCCGGTTATAGAAACTGGCTTTGTTTCATTGTTCGAGTTCACGACCAATGATTTAAAAAAATATGCGGAGTAACTCACATAACTATTCGCGTGATGAGGTTCTGCATCAGCCGTTAAAAATGCCCCCGAAGCAATGTCTTTAAATATTATTTTGCCACCTTTGTTTATCGTTGCTCTGACCTGGAACAATGATTCGACGGGAGCAATATCAATAAGTGGTTTTGGGGTAGTAAAGCTAAATCGTAAAAAGTCATCTTTACTGATAACTATTCCATTTTGAGTTAATGTGACCGAAGATTTATCAAGATTATTTTGGGATATTTCAATGGGTTCTCCTTTACATGAAGTCAATAATATACCTAATGCTCCGGCCATCAGGGGGATAGATATCTTCTCAAAGAGGGGGCGAAAATACATTCATTTGCTCCCAATCACACGAGGACCCAGAGGCGCATTTACAATTTCCTTTCTGGCTTTGTTATACATAGTTTGTGCGTCAGCATGTGGAGTATCAATTTCAATATTGTGTGCACCGTTTTCCGCACCAAGTTGACCGCCAACGTTAGCTATGTAACCACCACTTCTCCCGTTATTCGTAATAAGGGTCGGAAGGGTAACAATACTGCTCAGCAAGTTCCCTGCAATGGGGATCTTGCCAATAGTGTTATCAACGAGCGATTGTTTTATATAAACATTTACCCATCTTGCAACGTGAATTTTTCCGAAAGGAAACATGGAAACTGGATCAAGCGTAATAAGTTCATCAACAGGAACGCCAGAATTAAATAGATCCTGGGCCAGATCCATCGCAGCTTTTCCTCCCCAGCTGTGCCCGGTAATTCGAATGCTTTTATACTTACCAGATTGCCATTGCTTTTTTATGTCTGACAATATTTCTTGTTCTTGCTCATGCCCTCGATATATGCAATCAATATCAGTCGAAGTCCTGGCTCTATTGATTGATACGGCCTCCATTATGTTAGTAGCGCCACTTGCCCGGGAGATCCAGTCTCCTTTGTCACCCGCGCCACCAATAAAATACTCTACCTTTGACATAGCCAGCTGCCTCCGTAATGTTCAAATTCATCGGGGTTATCCTTTAGAAGACCGTATTTAGTCGGGTTGGCCCAGCTCAGTACGAAAAACCGGGGAGCCTGTTCAACGATGGCCAAAATATTCTCTCTTTATGAGTCTATCTTGTTTTGTTTCCGGGTTCATTATCCTGAATTAATCAGTTAAGCCTACTACGAGCGTCCAGGGCACTCAGTCTCAATGACTTTTTCGAACATTTTGAACTCACCGTATGGGTGATACGCCTTCATTCAAAATAACCGAAAAAGTCATTGATCTTGAGCACCTTAGCCGCTCTCGCTACAACTTAACTGATTAATTCAGGATTATTTCTTCTGTAGTTTGCCCCGGAGCATGGAATTGCATTGACAAAATAGGACGAATGTATTATTTTTCCTGGATTATAGGACAATCATCCTATAATTTAGCAGGCATGCATTTGAACCGAATAAATTACATGGAGAAGATCAATGAGCACTGATTTGTTTTCCCCTGTCACAATAGGTGACATAAAACTGACCAATCGCATGGTAATGGCTCCACTGACACGCAATCGTGCGGATGAGCACAATGCACCGCATGATATAAATGTTACTTATTATCAGCAACGGGCAACGGCGGGTTTGATTATCACTGAAGCCTCTCAGGTCTCGCCGGAAGGCGTCGGTTATCCTGGTACACCAGGAATATACAGCGATGAACAGGTCGCTGGCTGGAAAAAAATTACCGACGTGGTACATGCAGAGGGTGGGCATATATTTATTCAGTTATGGTTTTGCGGGCGGGTGTCACATCCCGATTTGTTGCCTGATAATCAAACACCCGTTGCGCCAACAGCCATTCAGCCCGCAGGTGAAACCGTTACTTTTGAGGGTATGAAAGCATTTGTGACCCCGCGGGCGTTGGAAATAAATGAAATACCTGGCATTGTCGCCCAGTACAAACATGCTGCCGAAAGAGCAAAACAGGCGGGCTTTGACGGTATTGAAGTGCATGCGGCAAACGGGTATTTGATCGACCAGTTTTTACGTGATGGTACGAATCAGCGTACGGATCAATATGGTGGCAGTGTTGAAAATCGTATGCGTTTATTGAACGAAGTGTTAGATGCAGTGACTGAAGTGTGGCCCGGCAACCGGATTGGTGTGCGACTTTCGCCTGAAAACAGTTTCAATGATATGTCAGATAGCGATCCTTCTGAACATTTCGGTTATTTTGTTTCACAACTTAATGTGCGCAACCTTGCTTATTTGCATATATTGGAAAGAGACATGATGAGTAAATCTGTCAATGTCGATTACCGTGATTTACGCAATCGTTATAATGGGCTGTACATGGCAAACAGTGGATATGATAAAACACGTGCCAATACATCACTCGGTAACGGAGATAGTGATCTTGTTGCGTTTGGCGTTCCATTTCTGGCCAATCCAGACCTGGTCTATCGTTATCAACAAGACCTGGTTTTAAATGATGCGGATTCTGATACCTTTTATGGTGGTACAGAACACGGTTATACTGACTATCCATTTTTTGAGAAGGCGGTGACGTAACCCGGCTGAATAAAAGGCAGGTAATTTTTGTGAGCAATGTTGATGGGAAGTAAAGGCGAAGCACTGAGACAAAGGATTGTCGTTGCTGCGGATAATCTGTTTTATCAGCAAGGGTATGAAAATACTTCATTTAGTGATATCGCGGATGTGGTGGGTATATCACGAGGTAATTTTTATTACCACTTTAAAAGCAAAGATGAAATATTAAATGCTGTCATTGATGCTCGCATTGCTGGTATTGAGATGATGCTGGATGAGTGGGATAAAAAACTCAAAGACCCCCGGCAGCGTCTTTATTATTACATTGATATGCCATTACGGAATCAGGAAGAAATTCGGTTGCACGGTTGTCCCACGGGTAGCTTGTGTACGGAACTGGCCAAGGCTAATCGTGCAATGCTGGATGATGCGAACAAAATGTTTACCGTATTTCATGATTGGTTAGTGGTTCAGCTTAACCTGCTTGGCATTAATAAAAATGTTAAAAAAATTGCCATGCACTTTATTGCCCGGGTGCAAGGCATCGCGATAGTAACCAATGCTTTTGAAGATAAAGATTTCTTGCAACAGGAAGTCAAACAATTAAAAAAATGGCTTGATGATGAAGTGCTTAAATCAGGTCATTCGTAATGAATACTTCGTGGTTTTTACTTCGGTTCAACCCTCCGCAGTTCGCTGTAAATATCGTCATTCCGGTGCTTTAGGTCTGCCCCGACATGTAGTAAGCCGGGGCCGGAATCCAGAGCTCGAAACCCCTGGACACTGGCCTGCACCGGTATGCTGCACCGGTATGACGTAAAGATTTCTATTTTCTGGTGTCTCGTCAGCTCGCTGCGGAGTGGTTTGTTTATCCGGTGATCTAATGCTGATTTTTGTGTTTCTCTCTTTTGTCGTGGGTGTCTTTTTTGAAATGTTTGATCTTCATTAATGTTCCCGGGATATGTTGTTTTTTTGCTGGCCGCCAGGCACCATGCAGTTTATTGGTTGACTGCCATCGGCCGCGATGATGGCGAAGGTAGCGGTTGTTGTAAAAATAAATGCCGGGCCGTTTGGGGATAACATAGGCACCCGCGTGTGAATCGTAGCTGAGTTCGTGGCCTTGATGGTGACGACGGTAGCCGTGCCTGGGTGCTTCGTCGTGGCGAACGTCGTCATCATGGCGCCAGTGTTTTTGGGTATGGAGTTTTCTGAGTTGGTGCGGAATATTATTTTGGTGTGCCGGGAGCCATGGGTTGCCCAACCGGTTACTGATTTGCCAGCCACCACTGTAAAAGCGCATGTAGTAGTTATTGTAGAAATACAAGCCGGGATTGCCAATGACTACATAGGCTCCAAAGCCTGTGTCAAATTGCAGTCTGTGGTTGTAATAGCTATGTCGGTAACCATGCGCGGGCGAGTGCGGTGGTGGTTCGTAGTGTGTAATCACCGTGGTGGTGGGAGCGAGGCCTCCTACAGGGACAATGACGGTACCGTGTGGCAGGTTACCGGCATAACAGCCGCTCAGGAAACCAACAAAAGGGGCGATACCCAGGATGAAAAAACGGTTTCTCTTCATGATGACCTCCTGACCCTGGCGGGGCTACGCCCGGGTTTATCGATACATGAGTCTGTAAAGAAATAACTTGAACATTTTGCCTGTCTGTCCTTCCGTCTTCGGTGTTGCGGAAAAGGTGATACACAGCGAGTATGCGCCCATTTCTGCGCCTTGAAGACGAAACGATATCCGGCGCAATCTGTCCAGCCTGTTTCTTTACAGATCCACGTTTATAACATGGCAAAGCAAGACTTAACGTGACTTGAACCAGCGTTTGTTCAAGGTATCGAACACACGATTGGGGTACCACACTTTGCCCAGGCTACCATTGTAACGTGCCAGGGCGCGCTGGAAATCGCCTTTTTCCCGATTGAGGTAGTGTCTGAGAATGGTGCAGCCGAAACGCAGGTTGGTACGGATATCGAACAGGTTATCACCCGCCTGGGGGATTTCTTTCAGCCAGAAGGGCATAACCTGCATCAGCCCCTGGGCGCCGGCATGGGAAATGGCCCAACGGTCAAAATTACTTTCCACATGAATGACCGCGAGCACCATCTCTGGAGGCAGGTCGGCTTTGGTAGCTTCGTAATGGATGTTTTTCAGCAAGTCCAGACGTTCGGCATCGTCAGGTACGCGCGATTTGAGACGGGTGGACATGTCCATGAGCCAGACCTCGGCATCAAAGCGATCCACGAAACTGCCGGACTCACCGATGGCTTTTTCCAGCACGGAACGCAGTGCCTCGTCGGGGCGCTCCTGCGTCGCTGCTTGTGCGATACCTGTCATCATAAGCAACAGTATGCAGCAAATAAATGACCGGGAATATTGGGAATAATGTGAAAAAGTCATGGTATTCAAGTAGGTGAGCATCATTATTTTAGCTACATTTTCGCAGGATATTTTTTGGCCTTCAAGGCGCTGCGAAGGTGAGCATAGTGAGATATGTGACCGTAGCAGCAACGCAGAAGGCCGGAAAATAGACAAGAAGATGTTAAAATAATGATGTTCACCTACTTATGTCGTCTGGGTGCTTTTTTCCTGAAGGAAGCGGATGACAGTTTCCAACGGAATATCTTGCTTGTCAGTATCGCTGCGGCCCTTGTATTCCAGTGTGCCTGCATCCAGTCCGCGTTCACCAATGACGATACGATGGGGGATGCCGATCAGTTCCATGTCCGCAAACATCACACCGGGGCGTTCCTTGCGATCATCCAGCAACACATCAAAACCGGCGACGGTTAATTCATTATACAGAGTATCGACGGCTTCGCGCAGGCGTTGCGATTTGTGCATGTTCATCGGTACGATAGCAACGTGGAAGGGTGCAATGGCATCGGGCCAGATAATGCCACGCTCGTCGTGATTCTGCTCGATGGCCGAGGCTACTATCCGTGATACGCCGATGCCGTAGCAGCCCATGGTCATCACCGTAGTTTTGCCGTTTTCGTCCAGTACCGTAGCGTTCATCGCCTCGGCGTATTTCTGGCCTAACTGGAAAATGTGGCCCACTTCAATGCCGCGTTTGATTTCCAGTGTGCCCTGGCCATCGGGACTGGCATCGCCTTCCATCACGTTGCGTAAATCGGCGACTTGTGGCTCAGGCAGATCACGGCCCCAGTTGACGCCTGTCAAATGTTTACCGTTTTCGTTGGCACCACAGATAAAATCGGCCAGCTGCGCTGCGGCACGATCCGCAATCACCGGAACGGCGATACCACATGGGCCAATGGAACCCGCAGAGCAGCCACAACAGGTGTTGACGAGTTCATCGCCCACAAGCGTAAGAGGTGCGGCTACCTGAGGCAGTTTTTCTGTCTTGAGGCTGTTCAGTTCGTGATCACCCCGCAGCACCAGCGCTACTACATCGGTCTCACTGCCCTGAACCAGCAGTGTCTTTACAGTCTGTGCCGCATCCACTTTGAGGAAATTGCTGACTTCCTCAATGCTGTGCTGTCCGGGGGTGTCCACCGTAGTCATTTTTGCGTTGGGTGCGGGACGTTCACCGGCAGGTGCCACGGCTTCGGCCAGCTCCACATTGGCGGCGTAATCGCTGGTATTGGAAAAAGCGATGGCGTCTTCACCGGATTCAGCCAGCACATGAAATTCGTGCGAAGCACTGCCACCGATGGAGCCGGTATCCGCCAGCACCGGGCGGAAGTCCAGTCCCAGGCGGGTGAAAATGCGTGTGTAGGCGGCAAACATCTGCTCGTACGTTTCCTGCAATGATGCCTGACTGGCGTGGAAGGAGTAAGCGTCCTTCATCAAAAACTCCCGTGCGCGCATTACTCCAAAGCGTGGCCGGGTTTCGTCGCGAAACTTGGTCTGAATCTGGTAAAAAGTGGCGGGTAGCTGTTTGTACGAACGCAGTTCGCGGCGACACAGGTCGGTGATGACCTCCTCATGGGTGGGGCCAAAGCAGAATTCACGATTGTGGCGGTCATGCAGTCGCAGCAGCTCGCCACCGAACTGCTCCCAGCGGCCTGATTCCTGCCACAGCTCTGATGGCTGAATTGCGGGCATCAACAGCTCCTGTGCACCTGCGCGATCCATCTCTTCACGCACAATAGCCTCCACTTTGCGCAGTACCCGCAAACCCAGTGGCAGCCAGGTGTACAGGCCAGCGGCCAGCTTGCGGATCATACCCGCGCGTAACATCAACTGATGGCTGATGATCTCAGCATCGGCAGGGGTCTCTTTTTGGGTGGCAAGTAAAAACTGTGAAGTGCGCATGGTGTGTCCTGGTGATAATGTGAAGGCGAATTGTAAACGCCGGGCGTCTAAAAGGGGAGTCTGAAAAGACCCTCATTCTGTCTCGGGTTTTGTGATTTTATATCGAATGGACGTTGTTGGTGCGTGTGTTACGCCCTGCCGGGCTGTGTGATATACCCGTGGCGTTTGAGATTCAGGTGTTCAGTGTGCGTCATTTCATGGCAAGGCGAAATGACGAATAATAGCCGGTCTATTGTGAGGAGTTTCAACGCAGCCATGGAATGAAGAGGGCGTGCAATGAATACCTGAATCTCAATCGCTACGGGTATAGATGCCACTTTAATTCAATTTAATCTCTATGGATTCAATTCCCCGCAGTTTGCTGCGAATACCGTCATTCTGGCGCAGGCCAGAATCCAGAGGTTGAAACCCCTGGATACCAGCCTTCGCCGGTGTGACATTAATCGCTTTGGGTTTAATACCCCGTCAGCTTGCTGCGGGATTGTTCGCTACGCTGGCCAAACTGGCGCAATATGCCGATAAAATCAATCTGGCAGGGTTGGGTTGTTGAGCCAGTCGGCGATGGCCTGTGGTGTATCGAGCATCATATCCGCTTGCCATTGACGGGGTGAGTCGTTGTCGCCGATATAACCAAACAAAGCGACGATAGTGCGCATTCCCGCACGCTGGCCGGATTCGATATCCCGCTGTGCGTCACCAATATAAACACACTGTCGTGCTTCGCTGCCTGCCAGTTGGCAGGCGTGCAAAATGGGCTCGGGGTGTGGTTTCCGGTTAGTGCAGGTGTCGCCGCTGACGATGCAGGCGGCGCGCTGGCTGAGTCCCAATGCTTCTATTAATGGCTCGGTAAGCCAGCCGGGTTTGTTGGTGACGATTCCCCAGTTCATGTTGTTTTGTTCGATGTGGTTTAGCAGATCGGCTATGCCGGGGAAGAGCCGGGTTTCGCGGGCGATATTATCACGGTAGATTTTTAACAGCCGTTGTCGCAGCGAGTCAAAGTCGGGGTGTTCGGTTCCGATGCGAAAACCGAGCTGGATCAGTGCGATGCCGCCGTGGGAAACTTCGGGACGAATGGTTTCAAAGGGTAAGGGCGCACGGCCGTTTTCCACCAGTACCTGATTCAATGCGAAGGCGAGATCGGGTGCGGTGTCGGCCAGGGTGCCGTCGAGATCAAACAGGACGGTTTTGATTGCTGCGTCTGTCAACGGTTACAGGGCAGGCATTGCCCACCGTTTGTTAGTTGTTGATACGCTCTGGAAAATAACGCAGAAGTCACAGAGACGCAGAGGCACAGAGAATAAAAAGTGTTTCCTCTGCGTCTCTGTGTCTTTGTGAC
>JAADIL010000003.1:0-3529 GCA_013151355.1 Gammaproteobacteria bacterium | reverse complement strand
AGGTTATGCTTCATTGCGTGTGCAGTGGGCCAGATAATTCACGTCAAGATCACGGCCTAACGCATAGTGTTGGTTCAGCGGGTTGTACGTCATGCCGGTGAGGTCACGCATTTTGAGGTCAGCATGACGGGCCCAGTTTTCCATTTCTGAGGGACGTATAAATTTGGCGTAATCGTGGGTGCCTTTGGGCAGCATGCGCAGCAGGTATTCTGCGCCGATGATGGCCAGCATATAGGCTTTTGCATTGCGGTTGATGGTGGAGAAAAAGACAGTGCCGCCGGGTTTTACCAGTTGTGCGCAAGCGTTGATCACCGAGGCCGGGTCCGGCACATGTTCGAGCATTTCCATGCAGGTGACAACGTCGAAGCCGGCCGGGTGCTGTTCGGCCATCTGTTCGGCGGTAATCTGTTGGTAGTCAACGCTGATGCCAGATTCCAGGCCGTGTAATTTGGCGACTTTCAGCGGGGCTTCACCCATGTCGATACCGGTCACTGTCGCACCTTTTGTCACCATGCTTTCGGCGAGAATACCGCCGCCACACCCTACGTCGATCACGGTCTTTCTGTTAAGTCCACCACAGCGCTGGTCAATATAATTCAGGCGCAGCGGGTTGATGTCGTGGAGAGGCTTGAATTCACTCTGTGCATCCCACCAGCGTGAGGCCAGTGCCTCGAATTTGGCGATCTCGGCGGGGTCGGTATTGTGCGGGGTGGTTGTCATGGACAAAGGATAACGTATTTCGGGAAGTGAGTGAGGCAATGCTCAGGAACCTGCACGAAATAATGTCCCTGTTTTGCATCCAGGCTTCAGTCCGTCTTCGCCCGTTCTTCAATCACAAAAGCTCGAAATAGAAACACTATTCCTGCGCTTTTGTTCAACCAGAACGAACGAAGACGCACTAAATCCGGGCACCAAACAGGGACGTTATTCCGTGCGCGTTCCTTAACTTTCTGCCGGGTTCATCAGACCCGCCACCACAAACCGTCCTTCGGTCATCAGGATATTGTAGGTACGACAGGCGGCAGCGGTGCCCATGATTTCCACGCCAATGCGTTGCCGGTGCAGGGCGGCCAGGATTTGTGGCGGCGGGAAGGTCAATCGTGTTCCCGTGCCCAGCAATACCAGTTCAGGTTGCAGTTCGATGATGGCGTCGAGGTGTTCTGCCTGTAGCTCGCTGATGTTGGCGGGTGGCCAGTCGCGCAGCAGATGCCGGGGGCTGACGATAAAGCTGTCGCTGATGGTTTCGACGCCGGGCGAGAGGGATGCCTGTTCTTCAGGTGGGGGTTGAGAGGCGTTTTCAGCCGACCAGGGGATGGTGAGAGAGATGGCTCCCGGTTCACAGGCGCGAATGGTGTAGGAATGAATGTCTCTGTCGAGATTGACTTGCATGGGGCTGTTCCTGGGTTATTTTCCGGTCCGGTTTGCCAATGGCCAAGTGTCGGGCGCTTAAGGTATACTTTGACTCTTTTTTTCGGGGGCGAGGTTAATTTCTCAAGCGCCTGATTTTACAGATATTTGCACTGCTGCCAAGCCGGGTTTACCTATCACCATGTTTGAAGACTTTCCTCGAATCAATCGCCTGCCACCCTACGTTTTCAATATTGTAAACGACCTGAAGGCCCAGGCGCGCGCGCGCGGCGAAGATATCGTGGATTTTGGCATGGGCAATCCGGATCAGCCCACGCCGAAACATATCGTTGACAAGATGATCGAAGTCACCGAGCGGGGCAACACGCACCGTTATTCGGTGTCACGCGGCATTCCGCGCCTGCGCCGCGCTATTTGCAACTGGTATAAGGGTCGTTATGCGGTGGAACTGGATGCGGAGTCCGAGGCCATCGTTACCATCGGTTCCAAAGAAGGTTTGGCGCATTTGGCGCTGGCCACTGTCGGACCGGGTGACGCTGTGCTGGTGCCGAATCCTTCGTATCCTATTCATCCTTACGGTTTTGTCATCGCCGGGGCGGATATTCGCCATGTGCCGCTGACATCCGATGTGGATTTTTTCGGCGAACTGGAAAAGGCGATCAAGGATACCTGGCCCAAACCCAAAATGCTGGTGCTGAATTTTCCCGGTAACCCCACCACACAATGTGTGGAGCTGGAGTTTTTTGAAAAAGTAGTAGCCATTGCGAAAGAGCACCAGATTTGGGTGATTCATGATCTGGCCTACGCGGATATCGTGTTTGACGGTTACAAACCGCCTTCTATCATGGAAGTGCCAGGAGCCAAAGAGGTGGCGGTGGAATTTTTTACCCTGTCGAAAAGCTACAATATGCCTGGCTGGCGAGTAGGTTTTATGGTGGGTAATCCCACGTTGGTAGCCGCACTGGCGCGCATCAAATCGTATCTGGATTATGGCACGTTCACGCCAATTCAGGTGGCGGCCATTGCCGCACTGGAAGGCCCGCAGGAGTGTGTGAAAGAAATTGCTGACATGTATTGTCGCCGTCGTGATGTGCTTTGCGAGGGGCTTTGCGCCATTGGCTGGCCGGTGGAAAAACCCAAAGCCACCATGTTCGTTTGGGCTCCCATCCCTGAGCAGTATAAAGAAATGGGTTCACTGGAATTCAGTAAAAAATTGTTGAAAGATGCCAAAGTGGCGGTGTCGCCGGGGGTTGGCTTTGGTGAATACGGTGATGATCATGTGCGTTTTGGTCTGATCGAAAATGAACATCGTACCCGTCAGGCGTTGCGGGGTATTCGGGATATGTTTCGTGCTGATGCGGTAGGGTGAGGTTTTTTTAAGAATAGTGACATAAACGCGGAGGTCGCAGAGGCGCAAAGATTAGAAAAAAGGGAAATAAATAATGTGGGTGAGTGCTGTTGCGTCGATTTGTCAGGCAGCAGAATTTGTTTCTTTCTCTTTGCGTACTCTGCGTCTTTACGCCCTTTGCGTTGAAACACAGGATTTTAGTTATTACCTATGCGCTTGATGCACCATGAATTGAAAGGGGAAGTGTGTTGGAACCAGTAAAAGTCGGATTGTTGGGAATGGGCACCGTCGGCGGCGGTACGGTCAATGTGCTCACGCGAAATGCACAGGAAATTGCCCGCCGTGCCGGACGGGGTATTCAGATTACCCATGCGGCAACACGCGATATCAACAAGGCACGTATTTGTGATACGACGGGTATCACCCTGACCAGCAATCCGCGAGAGGTCGTGAGTGATCCCGATGTACAGATCATTGTCGAGCTGATTGGTGGCGATACTCTGGCCCGCGAACTGGTATTGATGGCCATTGGCAACGGCAAACATGTGGTCACTGCCAACAAGGCGCTGATCGCCAAACATGGCAACGAAATTTTTGCTGCTGCACAAAAGCAGGGTGTAGTGGTGGCGTTTGAAGCAGCGGTAGCCGGTGGTATTCCCATTATCAAGGCGCTGCGTGAAGGTCTGGCAGGCAATCGTGTTGAATGGCTGGCGGGTATCATCAACGGCACCGGCAATTTCATTCTCACCGAAATGCGTGATAACGGCAGTGATTTTGGCGACGTGCTGGCCGAGGCACAGCGTCTGGGTTATG
>JAADIL010000067.1 GCA_013151355.1 Gammaproteobacteria bacterium | reverse complement strand
TATTTTGCCAAATCGCTGATCGCTTTCAGGTATATACATGACCTTTGTCAATAACACCGTTGAACGTCTCCCGTCGGCACCGGATCTCTATACCCATAGCGATTGAGATTCAGACCTGGCTGCACGCCCTGGTGATTCCATAGCGGCGTTAAAATGTCTTGCAACAGGGGGGTTATTCCGCATCATTCTGCCTGACCACGAAATAAATATGATGCACATTCAGACCTGAATCCCAAACGCTATGGGTATATATTTCATCACCCACATCAAAAACATATTTGCTGCCCGGGAACGGGCACGGAATAACTTCTTCATCAGGCACTCGTTACAAAAAACAGCCCGACCATTTTTCACTCATTTTTTTATCGGAGAAAACTGACTGAATGGGTATGTTCCTGATATTGCCCGAACGAAGGTAACCTCCTGACCCGGAAGGTAATACCCAACATTCATTTGTTTTGCTTAAGCGGACAGTAGTGATAAAATACGAAGAGATCCCAACAAAACGTACAATAAAGGAAAATTCATGTCTGCTCTCATCTGTGGTTCCTACGCCTACGACACCATCATGGTGTTCCCGGACAAATTCAAGCACCACATCCTGCCGGACAAGGTACACATGTTGAATGTGTCGTTCCTGGTACCCGAGATGCGCCGGGAATATGGTGGCTGTGCAGGCAATATTGCCTACAACCTCAAACTGCTGGGCGACAATCCGTTGCCTATGGCAACCGTGGGCAAGGACTTTGATCTTTATGCCAACTGGATGGACAACTGTGGCATCACGCGCAACCACATCAAGGTTTATGACAGCACTTTCACCGGCCAGGCCTTTATCACCACAGATCAGGATGACAATCAAATCACCGCCTTTCATCCTGGCGCCATGAATCTTTCCCACGAAAACCTGGTATCTGATGCTGAAGGTGTCACCATCGGCATTGTCTCTCCCGATGGTCGCGATGGCATGATTCAACATGCACAACAATTCGCTGAAGCCAATATTCCATTTATTTTTGACCCCGGCCAGGGCATGCCCATGTTTGATGGTGCGGATTTGTTGCGCTTTGCCGAACAGGCTACCTGGATCACTCTTAACGATTATGAAGCCCAGTTATTTGAAGAACGCACCGGCAAGTCACCGCACGAAATCGCCGAAATGGTCGACGCCCTGATCATCACCCGGGGTGGCGAAGGTTCGCATATTTACACTCGTGAACATCGCACCGAAATTCCTGCGGTCCCACCCAAACAACTGCTCGACCCCACTGGCTGTGGCGATGCCTACCGTGCCGGTCTGCTCCATGGTCTGATGAACGACATGGACTGGGAAACCACCGGGCGCATTGCCTCGTTAATGGGCGCCATCAAAATCGAGCACCACGGCACACAAAATCACAGCTTCACCCGTGATGCCTTTGACTCCCGTTTTCAGGAGGCCTTTGCGCGCGCTGTTTAAGATCCTGGTGAGACACATTCTTTTACCAAACGCAGTGCGATCGTTATCCTGGCGCAAGCCAGGATAACGCACCAACAAGAACAGGTGCTTGTGGATAGATATCACTCGTGACCGGCCAAACAATCACCCACAAACTCATCCGGAAACTTTCTCCTTTCGGCCCTCTCGCCCCGGTCGTCGCTTTTGCCTGCCTCTTTTTATTATTTTTCAGTATCAGCCGTTTGTTGCTCGCACTGATTTATTTTTCGGAAATCAACACCGTAAAAGGTGTGCTGTGGTTATTTCCGGTGGGTATGCGTATGGACAGCATTATCCTTTCTGCACTGCTGCTCATCCCCACCCTTCTGCTGTTATTAATGCCACCTTTTGCCCGGCGCTGGTGGTATTTTTTCATTGCGGGTCTGTTTGCCCTGTTCAGTATTGTGCTGATTTATTTTGAAATCACCACGTACACTTTTTTGTCCGTTTACAACGCCCGCCCCAATCATTTGTTTGTAGAATATATGGCAAGCCCGGGCACGGTGCTGGATATCGTGCTGACGAACTATAAATTGCCGCTGTTTTTGGGCCTGGTGTTGATGGCGACCGTCGGATGGTGGATAGCGCGCTTCACCTGGCAGCTTATGTGCAGCACGCCGCAGTGGGCCTGGTGGAAACGTCTGCTGATTACGCCGCTTGTTGTCTTGTTGCTGGCATCAGGCGTGCGTTCTTCCCTGAGTGACAGTCCGGCCAACCTGGGCAGCGCCGCTTTTTCAGAAGACAACCTGGTTAACGAACTGGCTCTTAATTCCAGTTATGCTGTAGCCTACGCCACGTATAATTTTTTTAATCAGCAGCAAAACCTCGCAGAAAAATATGGCCACATGACGGAAAATGAAATGATTCGTCGTGTGCAACAGCAAACCGGCCTGCCCATGACAGCCTTTGATGACCCGGCCATTCCGCTGGCCCATGTGCAGACACCCAATACACCACTTGCACAGCCACGCAATCTGGTGATCATTCTGTCCGAAAGCCTCAGCGCGGAATTTATCGGCAGTCTGGGTGGCTTGCCCCTGTCTCCACAATTTGACGCCTTGAGCCAGCAGGGTATTTTGTTTGACAACCTGTACGCCACGGGCAAACGCACCAATCGCGGCCTGGAATCTGTCATCACCGGTGCATTACCCATCCCGCTCACCAGTGCCATTAAACTGCGCCTGGCCCAGTCTGATTTTTTTACCTTGCCCGCGCTACTGAAAACACACGGTTATCAAACCGGTTTTTTATACGGTGGCGATGCCAATTTCGACAACATGCGACGTTTTCTCAGTTACAACGGTGTGGATCAAATTATTGAAGGCAGCGACATCAACAATGCTCGTTTTCGCAATCACTGGGGAGTATCGGATGACGATATTTTTTCCACCGCCAACAGCTTCTTTCGTACCCAGGCCAATAACGCACGGCCTTTTGTCGGCATTATTCTCACCCTCTCCAATCACGAGCCCTTTGATTTTCCTGACAGTGATTTTGAACTGTACGAGCAACCTCGCGCCACACAAAACAACGTTGCCAAATATGCCGACCATGCCCTGGGCCGTTTTTTTGCACAGGCTCGCAAAGAGACCTATTTCAACAACACCGTGTTTCTCATCGTCGCCGATCACGGTGTGGAAATTCAGGCCCGGGGCCTGATCCCGGCAGCCAAATATCATGTGCCTGCACTGATTCTGGGGCCCGACATTGCGCCGCAACGCATCAACACACTGGCCAGTCAGATTGACCTGCCACCCACAGTACTGGGCCTGCTGGGCATTACCACGCGTCACCCCATGCCCGGGCGCAACCTGCTGAACCTGCCTGCCGATCTTCCGGGACGGGCTATTTATCACCTCGGCAGCACCTATGCCTACCAGGTCGAAAACAGCGTCATTCTGCTGCGCCCAGGCCATGCAAATCGCCAATATCACCTTCGTGATGGCAAACTCACACCAATAACACTGGAACCCGAGTTGGAAAAAGATGCCCTCGCCCATCTGCTGCTGCCCGACCTCTTGCACCGCCAGCAACGCTATCGACTGTCACCTCATCCCTGAATCATCCGTCAGTATATGCGACCATCAGCTTGCGCACTTGTCACGCACCCACCTGAAAGTCAGCAACATGAAACCATTGATAACGCGTTTTATGCATGATAACAAAGACTTGCATACCATCGTGTGCATTGGCCTCACCGACGACCACAAATCGACAGACCCTTCTTCCCACCTCACAGTTTAACCAGGTAAATAATATGGTTAAATCCATATAATTCCTCTGGTTTTAGGTTGAGCCAGCTTTTATACTCCCCGCTTCCGATAAATGCAGGTTGCCCACACCGTCAGCCAGGAAGGCTCACGACCGGCAACAACACCTGAACAAGGTGTGCTGCCCACCCCAAAGCTGTCAGGAGTCAAACATTCCATGCAAGCCAATATTCTGTTTCAAAACGATGAGCACATGGTACTCACCTTTACCGATCTGGTCACCGGTGAAGGCATCCAGTCCAACCAGATAGTGGTTATTCAGGAAGGTCACTCCGCCATTTTTGATCCCGGCGGCGACCTCACCTATATGCCATTGAGCATGGCCATCACCAAATATGTGAAAATAAAAGACATTGACTACGTCATCGCCAGTCATCAGGACCCCGACATCATCTCCTCTCTGGACAAATGGCTGATGTACAGCAACGCCAAAATCGTGGTCTCCAAACTCTGGGAGCGTTTTGTGCCTCACCTGGTACCCGGTTACATGAAAGAAAAGGCCGAAGGCCGCATGGTCGCTATTCCGGATCAGGGCATGTACATCCCCATGGGACACTCGGTAATCAAGGCCATCCCCGCGCACTTCCTGCACTCGGTGGGCAATTTTCACTTTTACGACCCTGTTAGCAAGATCCTGTTTTCCGGCGACGTGGGTGCCTCAATGGTCGATGAACATCCAGAACGGCCAGTGCGAAATTTTGACCGACACATCCCCAAAATGCAGGGATTTCATGAGCGTTACATGGTCTCCAACAAAGTCTGCCGACTATGGGCCAAAATGATTCGCAATATGGATATAGAAATGATCGTGCCGCAACATGGGCGCCCCATTCAGGGCAAAGAAATGATCAACAAATTTCTCGACTGGTTTGAAACCCTGGAATGCGGTATCGACAAGCTGACCCAGCACCATTACAGAGTGCCACAATACAACAGAAATCAGATCAACGAAAAAAAGGATGAGCCTTTATCCCTTCTCTCTCCGATGTAATTCGGCAAGGTTCCCCAGCGGCGGCAGACAGCGTCCCTCACGACAAACGCGGGCTATGACTCCCGCTGCGGGTGCCGTATAAGCTGCCAATGCACCGGGAGGCACGGGCGCATCACCGGGAATAGCCACCAGCAAACGACGCGGTGCATATTCCTGATTCAGTGCGGCAGTCCATTGCGCCATTTCTTCCGCCGCCCCGGCACTCTCTCCGGCACTACGCAACACAATGGTCTCCGTCGGATATAAAAACTCTTCGGCTGCCGTTAACAACGCATTATGTGCATGGGGAAAACCACGCACATCCTGCCAGGCGGCACGCAGTGTTTTTTCCGCCGCATCCACATAACGGCTGTTACCCAGCAAATAACCCACACGTAATAATACCTGCGCAGCAATGCCATTACCCGATGGCGTAGCCTCATCCATCCATGGCCGGGGACGCTGAATCAGTTTTTCGTGATCATCAGCAGTAAAATAAAACCCCCCATCGTCTGCTGCGAAATGTTCCAGCATGACATCGAGCAAAGCAATAAGCATCTGCAAATCATCATTACACCAACGGGCCTCCAGCAACGCCAGCACACCATCGGCCAAAAAAGCATAATCATCGAGATAGGCCACAAGATGCGCCTTACCATCCTTGCTGGTGGCCAACAGTCGCCCATCCACCCACAAATTGTTGCGCACAAAATCCAGTGCCTGTTCTGCCGAAGCAATAAAGTCCTGCCGATCCAGGCGTCGGCCAGCCACCGCCATACCCTTGATCATCAAACCGTTCCAACTGGTGAGAATTTTTTCATCACGACCAGGGTGCACTCTTGTTTCACGTGCCACCAATAACTTTTCCCTGGCTGTTTTCAGCATCGATTGCACCGAGGGCAATTCAAGATGCAACTCATCGGCAATATTTTCCAGACTGCGAAACACATGCAAATGCCAGGCACCTTCAAAATTCGGTGCGCGATCCAGGCCATAATGCTGCGACAACACCGCATATTCCCCGGCCGTTAACAGCTGCTGTACTTCCGCCAATTGCCAGGCATAAAACTTTCCTTCTTCACCTTCCGAATCAGCATCTAACGTAGAATAGTACCCCCCCAAAGGTGATTGCATTTCGCGCATCACCCACTGTGCCGTTTCTTCTGCAACCCGCTGGAAAACGGCATCTCCGGTGGCAACATAAGCATCGGCATACAACACCAGTAACGGCCCGTTGTCGTACAGCATTTTTTCAAAATGCGGAATCATCCACTGGGCATCAACAGAATAACGACAAAAACCGCCACCCAACTGATCATAAATTCCCCCGGAAGCCATGGCATGCAAGGTCGTGCGCGCCATTTCCAGTGCCTGCACATCTGCGCCACCCGTTGCGGACCCATCCGTTACTGAACCACCTGTTGCTGCCCAATGACGCAACAAACGCTCAATGTTGGTGGGATGAGGAAATTTTGGTGCTGCACCAAAGCCTGCATAATTGTTGTCGTAACTGTTTTCCAGCTGGCGTCGTGCCTCATCCAGCACTGCTGCTTCTATTTCACCATCAAGCGGTGCTCGCCCTTCACTGGCACGTTGCAGATATTCACGCACCGAATCATTTTGTTTGCCCACATCTTCCGGGTGCTCGTGATAAAAATCTGCCACACGCTGCAAAATATCCACAAATGCAGGCATGCCATGACGCGGCTGAGGCGGAAAATAAGTACCACCAAAAAAAGGGATATGGTTATCAGCCGTTAAAAACATATTCAGCGGCCAACCGCCACCACGCTGATTCAACAACTGGTACGCAAACTGATAAATCTTGTCCAGATCGGGACGTTCTTCACGGTCTACCTTGATATTAATGAACAAGTCATTCATCAGCCTGGCCGTGGCTTCATCCTCAAAAGACTCATGCTCCATCACATGACACCAGTGACAGGCGGAATATCCTATCGATAACAAAATCGGTTTGTTTTCCGTGCGGGCTTTGCTTAATGCCTCTTCACCCCAGGGGTGCCAGTCCACTGGATTATGAGCATGCTGCTGGAGATAAGGACTGGTTTCGTTGATCAGCGAATTGGGCACTGCGTAATTCCTGTGAGGTACTCGAATGAAACGCCACCGTAGCAAATAGAATCCGCAAATAACAGATGACAGTTTGTAGGGAATTTACCGGGTTCCACGCCTCTGTGGAAACCCATATCGGCTTTGGTAACCGTAGGGTGGGCACGTTTTTTGTGCCCACGCGTGCAACAGGTCGGCCTGCATTAAACCAGTTGTGATAAAAATGTTTTGGCAGAAACAATCACCGGACGTTTTATATCAAACACATTTTTATCAATAAACTCGCCATCAATTGCCACCTGAAACACATGATCCATGCCGAGCTGCTTTGCAAACACATCAAGACTGCTGGAAAGCGGCTTGTCCATCGAGGACTTAACCTCCACCATAAACCATGGTTTCCCGTCTTTTGAAACTAAAAAATCAACTTCCCTTTTTTCTTTATCGCGTAAAAAATACAACCCATAATCACCTGATCCAGTGTCCGTCCAGTAATGCACTGCTTTTAATAAATGCGAAGCAATAAAATTTTCATTACGCATACCAACATCCGTGCACTGAGACCAGTCCCACAAATAATATTTAGGCTCTTTTAATAACGAACGCGTGACATTTTTTGTCCAGGGACGAATTTCATAGCAATAATACATTGCCGCCAAAATACTCAACCAACGGCGAACCGTGTCCACCGACACTCGTATTCTTTTCGCCAAATTACTGTAACTTGTGAGCTGACCCACCTGACTTTTAAGCAAAACCGCAAGCACTTCAAGCTGCCCCAACTCCTGAACTTTGGTTAATTCACGAACGTCTTCCTGTAATAACTGTTGTTCGCGTAATTTACTCCAGCGATTAAAAAACCGTCGTTCTCTTTTCAGAAAGGGCTCCGGAAACCCGCCCCAGATTAATAAAGCCTCAAAATCTTCGTCTGACAAAGCCTGTTGCACCTGAATTTCAGTGGCATCATTCAGGCCAATATCAGCAAGCACCTCACGCACAGAAAGCGGATGCAAACGATAGTGAAAATACCGTCCCATCAGGCTATCCCCACCTTTTTTATACACATCCATTCTGGCGCTTCCCGTCACCAAAATATGGCATTGCCCCTGATACTTATCATAAAAGCCTTTGACCAGCTGCTTCCATTTGGCAAACTTGTGGATCTCATCCAGCACAAGCAACGGGGAATGTGTGCGTAATTGCTCCAGACCAATATAATGTGCAATCGCCTTTGTGCCTTGCAACAACAGTTCACGATCATCAAAATCATCCCAGTTAAAATAAAAGGTGTCCTGCTCACCACAAATGGCGCGCGCCAGGGTCGTTTTTCCCACCTGACGCGGTCCCGATACCATCGCCATCTGCTGATGGCTGGAAAAATGAGAAACAAGAATGCCTTTATACTGTCTGTCCATACGACCATTTTATGCAGCATCGTAAAATAGTCAAGACCAAAACAAGATACCCCTTAAAATGGTCGGAATTATACTGGCTATGTTGACCGGGCCTGAATAATAAAAATCCAACGCAAAGGCGCGAAAACGCAGAGGGTGCAAAGAAAAAGAGGCCGTAGAGTGGGCACGTTTTTTGTGCCCACGCGCATACTGAATTAATCAGCTGGATCACAACAAACGTAACAGGATTAGATTGTAAGCTTGCTCACAGCTGGCGATAATAGTGCTTTCTCCCGCACGACGATTCGTGCAAAAAACAGGAACCACCCACCGTGAGCAAAACCCTCCCTCCCCTGCGCCTCAAAAAAAATGAAGAACGCCGTCTCAAGGCAGGCCATTTATGGGTCTACAGCAACGAAATCGATACCGACAAAACACCACTGAAAGATTTCTCCCCCGGCACAGCTGTCAGCATCGAAGATTCACAGGGTCATGTGCTGGGCAATGCCTACGTCAACCCGCATTCACTGATCAGCGCACGGCTGGTGAGTCGAGATACAAAATATGTGCTGGACCAATCACTGATAACCCATCGCTTGAACATTGCCCTCTCATTACGCGAACAATGTTTCGCACAGCCTTTTTATCGCCTGGTACACGGAGAGGGAGACAACCTGCCCGGACTGGACCGCTTCGCAGACGTGCTGGTGGTGCAAATCACCACCGCAGGCATGGAAATGCAAAAACAGGCGATCATCGCCGCGCTGGAAAAAACTCTCAAACCTGCGGCCATCGTATTGCGCAACGACAGTCCCTCCCGCAAAGCCGAAGAACTGGACAACTACGTCGAAACCGCCAGCGGCAAGTTACCGGAATCAGTGCTACTGGAAGAAAACAACACACGTTTTGAAATCGATGTGCTCAGCGGTCAAAAAACCGGCTGGTTTTACGACCACCGCATGAACCGTGCGCGCATGCAGCATTACGTCAAAGACAAGCGGGTACTGGATG